>CAYGDJ010000001.1:0-3227 GCA_964348625.1 uncultured Candidatus Saccharibacteria bacterium
AGCCCCGTAGGCACTGGCTTTGCCAGTGACAGCGGGGCTGGTGCGAAAGTTGTGGTCTAGAAGGAAGCGAAGGCGATGAAGGTAAGTGTGGTGGAATACACTCCTGGAGCCTGGCCATTCGCCATATTTAGGATATAGCTAACCGTGAAACGGTTATAGTCTGTAGAGATAGAGGAACTTGCGATGGTTTCGTTCTGAAATTTGAACATATCTGGGTTGTTGTAATTGCTAGTTGGCACAGTGCTGCCACTACCGACAGGCTCAGCACCTACGCTAGGCGCGGTATTTGCTCGCAAGTTCATACCAAATTGGCCGGTTCCGGTGCTGCTGACAGAAGGGCTCCCTAGGGCGGCAATGGTATTGGCGCCTGAGGTCATGGTGGTGCCAGAAGTTGAGACTGCATAGCCGGATTCGTCATTGGTTGCGCCAGCAAACTGGGACGTCGTGAAGCGGGTCGCAGCAGCTGACAATTCGCCAAAATCTAATTTCGTTCCACTGGAAGTTGAACAATCCAGCGCAACAGTTACCCCTGCACAAAACGTAATGTAAGGCGGAACAAACCCGTCTACCGCAACACCGGAGGCCGTGGCAAAAACCACTGCGCCACTGTCCGTCCTAGACCCAGAAGCATCATCGGACGCAAAGGTGCTAATGCGAATATACACAGTCTGTGGAGGAGCACTAGGATTCACTATGCCATTAAACGTATACGTGACAGGCTGGGCAGCTGCACTTACGGGAGTACGGGATATGACCAATCTGTTTGTGGTGGTGGAAGCATGAATTCCAAAGCCAGTTTCGCCAGTCTGGGAACTCAGTACAGCACCGGAGACAGACAGGCCAGTTGGCGGAGTGCATGCAGTGCCTATGAAAGGATCATTGCTGCAGTACTCAAATTCGATGGAGCCTAACTGAGTTGCCGATGCTATTGTGAAGGAAAACCTATGTTCAGTCGTTGCCCCGGGCGTAGAAGACGCAACACGCACCGAACGCTGTTCCAGCGTAGCGGCCTGACTAATAGCAGTAAAAAACCATAAACCAGCTAGAAACAACATGGGTACGACTGTAGAAGCCGCGATTCGAAAATTGCGAACGGTCATAGCTCTATTCTAAAGCATTAATGCTTTAGAACGTAGGAGTCGCTATATACGTAGAGGTAACCGTATACGAACCTGTGGGCGTAGTCGTCTGTGCCGTAGCCGCAAAGCGCAGTACAAGCATTTCATCATCTACGACAGTTGCTGATGAAGCGATCTGGTCAACCGTGCCGGTATCGTCCCAAGCCCAGCCACCCCCAGCCGTACCATCACCATCATAGTCAGTGTTACGAGTTATGTTGGTGGTAGTACCATTGGTAACATCGACGCTTGAGACAGTCAAACCGAACTCTTCTGTACCGGCAACGATGGGGTTTTGGGTTGTTCCCGTACTGTTAAAACATTGGTCAGTGGTGCTTACTCCCGAACATGTCGCGCCGGCGACCTTGAACTTACCACTGGATGTATTCTGTTCGGCATAATATGAAATCGTCGCGCCGCTTTGGGCATTAGTCCTAAGCATGGCTAGACCATTTTTGTTGTTACCCCCACTGCCGCTGGCTACCGGGGAGATGTTAACTGTTGCTGAATCAATAACGCCAATGTCAACTGAGGTTCCACTGATGTCTGCACAGTCGTTGGTAGACCCAGCATCATCGGTACCAACACAGAACACCAAGTTTTCTTGAACACGACCAGTAATGGTCAGTTGATTTACAAAGGCAACTGCGACGACACCTTCATCCAGGAGGTCACCGCTGCCATAATCATCATCACTGTAGACGGATATACGTATATAGACTGTCTGGGTAGAGCTATGGGAGTTAACACCACTGATAGTATGGGTAACCGCACCACCTGTGATGCCCGTGGCCACAGTTTCATCACGGTCATAACATATTTCTTTGGTCGAATTAGTTGTTTCCAGGCAGTCGCCTAAGTCGCCAGATTGTACAGTAAATGCCGTTCCGTTAGTTGGCCACCCTGATTGAGAATCGTGCACGTTTCCAGTCAAAGTCATGCTAGTAGCAGTGCATGTGCCTAATGGAGTAGTACAAAACTGGTAGCGAATGCCTGCTTTGGTGGATGTAGTGTTAGCAAGCGTATAGGAAAAGGCGAACTCTACATCTGTTGCACTGACATATGCTTTGTTGATAGCTGCTTTACGGCTCGTCAGCTGAGCTGCACCGGTTGGGCGACTTAACAAGACCGGAGTTAAGCCCGAGGCTGCAATTATCAGTGCTTGAATCCAGAACGAAACATTCCGCATCCTGGAACGTAATTTATCTATAAACGTTATGTTCATGTGTTTTTTCCAGTAGTTTCTCTTTTTAATGCCTTACTAGTTTTATACCATAAGCAACGTATGCAAGTAAAGGTTTAATGTAGTAATCTTTACAACTCCCCAGAACTATGGTCTTACGATCAATCGCCTAGAAACTGTTCCACTCCAATTGCCTGCCTTGTCCTGTGAGCGAATGAAGAGATTGTGAACACCTGTGGGGATATTTGTACCTATTGTTCCTGAAATTGTAGAGCCAGAAGCCGTCATGGCTGTACCGTTTCCTTGACCTGGATCAATATCTATGAAAAATTCTCCACCTGCTACGCCAGACAAAGCATCGCTAGCCATAGCCGTAATCGCAGCGATGTTCCCTGATCGCTTAATTATGGGGTTGGTTGAAGTGTTAACAATAGTAGGATTGGTTTTGTCAATGGATAGAGGCAGTGAGCCAGTAGCGCAGTTAGCGCCCGGATCACAACTCTGACCACTAGCATACAATATGTTCGCACCCTCTATATTCGCTAAAGTGTTTGTAGGATCAGTGGGCGTACCAGAGCTGGGTAAGGGGTCAACCGAACTCCAATCAATTACAACATCCGCATTGTACCACCCGTAGGAATTAGCCGAACGATCAGGTAGTCCTGTTACTACTGGTGGAGTAGTGTCTATTATCTGTTCGTGAACAAATATGTCAGTTTGCCCATTAGTATCAATATTCACAAGATTTGTTGCATCGCTTCTAAACGCCACGAAGTGTCCATCACCACTAATTTGTACCTGATTGGAGCTATTGTCGTTAGCTTGGCTTCCACTACTATCTACACTCACTCTTGTGGTTGTATCAAGCAATGTATCACGAACAAATATATCTTTCTTCGTATTTGTATCTCCAGGAACAAGATTGG
>CAYGDJ010000001.1:3327-17691 GCA_964348625.1 uncultured Candidatus Saccharibacteria bacterium
TTTGTATCTCCAGGAACAAGATTGGATGCTCCTGAATAAAATGACAAGCTTTGTCCCCCACATGCCATTGAGTCCATTGCACTTCCACCATCACTACCCAAAGTAACGTTGGTTAGTGCATTCAGCTGTAGGTCGAGTAGAAATATATCAGCAAACCATGCCATATTAGTATCATCAGCTACCAAGTTATTGGCATAAGATGCAAAGGCTACATATCTACCATCGCAGCTAATTTGCGCATTAAAACTTGAGCCGTCTCCTTCTAAGCCAGAGATCGAAACGCTTAGTCTGCTCGTCGTACCTTGAGTTCTGTCTCTTAGAAATATATCGACTGCGTTATTGCTATCTCCTGGTACAAGGTCTGTTGCAGTAGATTGGAATACTACATATCTGCCATCGTCACTTACTGCACTAGCAACACTACTCCCGTTTGCAACTCCATTTGAACTATTAACACTTATTAGTTCGGTTGTCTCTTGTTGTAAATCCCGCAAGAAGACATCGTAAGCATTGTTATTATCTCCAGAAAACAGATTGGAAGCAACAGAGCTAAAGACTGCATACCTACCATTACTACTGATAGAGTTTGATGAAACATCTGTATCCGCATTAGCTTCTTGACCACTACTTGAAACATTTATTCTCTGTATAGCTCCTGAGTTTTTATCTTTCAAGAAAAGGTCTGGTTGATTATTTGTATCGCCGTTTACTAGATTCGAGGCAAAAGAGGAAAAGAGAACTTTTTGACCATCGTAAGTGATGTCAAGAGCACCCCAGTTTAAGTTATTGCTTTGATTGCCAGAAGCATCCGTACTTATGAGTGCAGTGCTTCCTGGGGTCGCATAAGCCACAGGACTAATCAGACCAAACAAAGAGATTAGTACGCCCATCTCTACTAGAAAAGTGGATTTGATAAATTTCTGCACTCTGTTCATAGATCACCTCCTCGTTATTGTATGATTCTACATTAACAAAATTATCTATGAGGCTGCAATAAGAATTGAGGCCTTGAGCTAGTAAGTGGCGACCACTACCAGGTTGTGGTTCATTGTATAAATGCCTGCTTCGGTTATGGAGCTCACATTAGCAAGATAAGATATAGTATAGATAGTTTTACCCGTACCCTGGTTTCCATTGGTTTTAGGAGAGCGAGCGATGCTTTCACCATCGACATACCTGAAGTTATCGACCGTACCATAACCAGCCGCAATTTCTCCATCAGCAAATGAGTCAGCTGGATCGTTAAAGAGATCGGCTCCAATATCAGGGCTACTGTTGTTGCGAAGATTGATACCAAATTGTTCGGTACCAGGAGAAGATGTACCGCCTGATGTCATAGGATTGAGTTGGCCACCTGATTCATTAGTTGGGGGCGCACTAAGCGTTTTAACACTATATTCACTCGATAAATATGTTCGCACACTGAACGTTCCGCTACCGTATGCGGCGGCGGTAGGCGTCAGATCACCTAAGTTTATGGTGATATTGTCAACAAACATTTCCAGGAACGGCTCGTAGGGGGTTAGAAAACCTGGATCAGCATCGTAGTTGGTGCTCGAGACTGAGCCTACACCCAAACTTCCAGCCGATCCTTGGGCTTGGTAATTTAGAGAGGTCATATCCACCTCACCGCCCGTGCCAAACAACGCTTCTTCTACCTGATAATTGGGCGATGACGATTGCGCGAACAAGACGTGCTGCGAAGGAACTATTGCCAGCAGCAGTGTACATGCGATGACAGCCAATCCTCTGTGTTTCATATTTGTTCTACCTATTCTAGGGTTCAGTATATCACAAGCACTTTAACTTTAGCGGGTCTGGAACGACTCGGCTATCTGGTAAAACCGCGTGGCTTCAGGGCTTGCGGTTAGATTGTGATATACGATAGTGTAGGTAGCCGTGCTGCCGTCGGGACGTTTGAGTTCAATGCCAGTCCCGCCATCGATGAGTCCAATCACGGCAACGTAGTAGGTATTGTCAGCGGCGCAATAAAACTTGACGCGATCCATAATTACCTCTCGTGGTTCGAGCTTTGCCTGATCTGGCAAGGCTTTTCTGCAATGCTCAGAGACGGTCAGTGGCAATAGTTCGCCGTTCGAAGTGGTGTTCACCGGCAGAACATAGGTGGCTTCTATTCTGTCGGGGGAGTTATTAACGTAAATCTTCAATTCATGTTCGATGAGCGAGCCGCGTAAACTTCTGTAGGTATAGGTGTTTGGGGTAGTTTTGTCGACTATTTCTGACCATGAATCATCCGTCTGAAACTGGAAATACTGGTTGCGGAATATCTTTACTTTAGGAGCATATGATACGGTGTTTGGTTGTGTGCTCTGTGATGGCAGTGAGCTGTCTTGATCCTGAAGCAGCGAATCTATACCGATTGCCACCGCCACCAGCAAGATAATACCCAACAAAACTGACAAGACTCGGCGGACTCGTTTGATAAACCGCACCTGATGATGATAGGTCTCGTTATGATAACTTCGTGGCATAGCTACCCAAGTTCTCTGGATCCTCTAATGTTTATAGTATGACCTCTTGGTCAACAAAAGGCAATTTCTATACGGCTTTCGCACCAGCCCAGAAAATTCTGCAGGGCGGTTAAACTGTAGTATGATTAAGCATTAGAGATATGAACCCTGATAATAACAACCAGCTCGAGTCATTGGAGGACCAAGGTTCGGTCGTGACGGGCGACCAAGCGACAGCAGCTCCTACCCAGCCGACACCCACCGGACCACTGCCGAAGCGGCGATTTTCGGTTCGCCTAAAAGCGCTTAGCCGCCGGTTCAACGTATATTCCCTGGGTTTTATCCTAGTGTTGCTGATTGGAATTATGGCAATTGTGATTTCTATGCGACTTGACGATACCGACAAAAATGCCAACACCCTGCAGACTGATTCACTGACCGCCGAGGAATTGAGCAAGCTGCAAAATACCGACGCCAAAGTCGGTGATCCCAAACAAACCCTGACAATCGAATCCAATACCATCATCAATGGTAAAGTTCTGCTGCGAGATGATTTGGATGTAGCCGGAACCATCAAGGTTGGCGGTTCACTGAATTTGCCTGGCATTACGGTTTCCGGTACCAGCAACTTTGACCAAATCCAAGCCAGCCGGCTGGCCATCACCGGAGACACAACTATCCAAGGCCAGCTCAATGTTCAAAAAAACCTGACGGTTACTGGTAGTGCATCCTTCGGCGGCACATTATCGGCTACTCAGCTCAATATCCAAACCTTGCAACTCAGCGGTGACCTGCAACTCAACCGTCACCTTGATGCCGGTGGCGGCACTCCTTCCAAATCTGATGGCAGTGCAATTGGTGGTGGCGGGACATCGTCTGTCAGCGGCAGCGATACGGCTGGAACCGTAACCATAAATACCGGCAGTTCACCGGCCAGCGGTTGTTTGGTAACCGTCACCTTCGCACAGAAATTCAACGCAACACCGCATGTCGTCATCACTCCAATCGGCAGCGGCGCGGCCGGACTTAACTACTATCTGAACCGTTCTAGTAGCAATTTCAGCGTCTGTTCCACCAATGCGCCATCAGCCGGCATTAGCTTCAGCTTCGACTACATCGCCCTCGACTAGACATCTAGGAATATTGTGGCCTGGTTTGCCTTGACGTGCATGATACCGCGTTGGATGGCGATCTGCTCATCACCTCGGTCAGTCCGGATAATGATAGTGCAGGGACTGAGGAGAGTCATGAAATTGTGGTGCTTGGGCAAAATATCAAACGGCCCAGTCTCGTTCACCGCCGATACGCTGAGCGCCTGGCCATCAAAGTAGGTGCGGTAGGGAGCATGCACCTTGACATACATACCTTTTTCATCAGTGGGTTTATCCTGCTTGGCATCTTTTTCAACGGTTTTTTCTGCCATGTTATTCACTTTCGATATCAAACATCAAACACCAAACATCAAAGTTCAAACTTTTAGAGTTTGAGGATTGGGATTTATTTGAAGTTTGATACTTGAAGTTTGAAGTTTTCATATCAATTTAGGTGATGATTTCTTCGATTGATTGCAAAGTCTCTTCGCGGCTAAAGAACGCACCCTTCACACCGGTGTGTTTGGTCATGACATGAAGGTTCTGGGTGAAGTTGGCGATGAGCTTCTTCGCCTTGGCGTAGTCGGCCCTATCCCCAGCTGATAGTTCGTTTTCGCCGATGATGGCGATGATACTTTTCAGTGATTCATACTTTTGCAACAATTCCTGGACACGGACACTCAGCAGATAATGTCTGTCACCGACAACTTCCGGCGTCAGGAGTGACGAGGTGGTTTGATTGATATCCACCGCTGGACGAATGCCTTGCTCGGCAACTTTGCGACTCAGGACAATCGTAGCATCTAGCTCGTGCTGGATCATCTGCACCGCCGGATCACTCAGGTCATCAGCCGGCACATAGATGGTTTGAACAGAGGTGATGGAACCCTTGTCATTGGAACTTAGACGGTCTTGGAGCACCTTGATGTCTGAAAAGATCGTTGGCTCATAACCACCCTCATTTGGTATGCGGTTCAAGAGAGTTGCCAACTCATTTTTAGACTGCACATAGCGATACATGTTGTCCGCGAAGAACAATACATCACGGCCTTGTTCATCTCTAAAATACTCTGCTGATGCCACTGAAGTGATACCGACCAAAGAACGCAAAATCGGATTTTCGTTCATCTGCCCAAAGAACATACAGGTGTTCTTCAGCAGATCATTCTCTAGCAATGTTTTGTAGAGTTCATGACCCTCCCGGATGCGTTCACCGATACCGGCGAAGAAGCTCAGGCCGGCACCGCTCTGGGCGATGTTGTTGATCAGTTCCATGGTCAGTACAGTTTTGCCGACGCCAGCGCCACCGATGATGCCGATTTTGCGTCCCTTCACGAACGGCGTGAAGAAATCAATTACTTTGACGCCGGTTTCCAAAATCTCCGGCTGGCGCAAGGTGAAGCTGGCATTGGCTTTGGGCATCTTGAAAATGTCTTTGTAGGTTGCAGTTTCAGCGATGGCTTCGCCACCATCGATGGGCTTGCCGAGCGCATCCAAGACACGGCCGATGATGACATCGCCGACTGGCACCTCTATACCGTGTTGGGTTCGTTGTACGGTCATGCCTTTTTCGACGCTGCGGTCAGTGCGTACATTGACACAAACAGCCAGCGAGCCCGCTTCTAGATGGTCCACCAAGAGTTCGGTGTGATTGGCGTTCTCCACCTGCAGCAGTTCGCCGATTGAAGGCAAATCTTCGTCAAACTGGACGCGAACCACCAGATCGTTCATAGACCGCACTATGCCATTGGTCATGCGATTACCTCCAGTTTGTGGAGGCTGTTGACAACTTCTTTGAGCCTCTCGTCCTTCAGAGCCCGCCGAGTTCGGTTCATCTGTACCCGCAAATCATCCTTGGCGTCTTTGGCTTTTTCGTGGGAATTAGACATGGCCCGAAACCGGCTGGCGTACTGGGCCAGTTTGGAATCCAGGATGAGTTGACTCATGGCTATATGTAACATGGAGCGTTCCAGGTGGTCGATGACAGCAAATGTACTCGGTTCAAATATATAGGTAGTCTCAGAAATCATGTCTTCTTTGGCCGCCACGCCCTTCCCGACATTTTGAACCACGCTGAGCAGTTCGATGCGTTTGACGTCCTGAATGAACAACGAGACGTATTCTTGATAAAACACTGTCGTGGAATTATAGCGTTGTACTTCCTTGATGATCGGCGTGACATTGATGTTCTGATCCTTCACCGGCAGTTTGAAATATTTCTTGTAACCTATCCCGGCTTGGGCTAACTGGATGGCTCCATGGTGACCGATGACTATGATGTCGTGTTTGGTCTTGTCGTATGTCTTCAGCATGAGACTCACCAGCTTGGCATCAATATCACCGCTAAAGCCACCCTCAGCGGTGATGACAACATAGAGTTCTTTATCGATCAGGTCGGCTTGATCGGCCTGGGAGCGCCCAAACCGAAACAAACCGTCTACTCGAAGCTGAGAATAAATATGCCACAACTCGTGAAAGAATCTGGTGGCCTGAAGTACTTGGTTTTTGATACTAGCAATGCGCATACTGGCTATGCCTTCAAACACACTGGTCAGGTTGGTCAGCGTGGCCATGGCCGCCTCCTGACGTTCAATGTCGTGAAGCTGCCTCATACTGTTTGGCCTCCAGCCAAACAGTAGACAGTAGACAGTAGACAGTAGACAGTTTTTTGAACTGTTAGCTGTAAACTGTTAGCTGTAAACTGTTTTTTCATGCTTTTTTTAACTCCATGGTACTTTTTGCCTTCAGCTCTTCCAGAATCTTTTTGTAATCATTCTCGTCTTTTACTTTTTCGGCCCTTTCACGGACGCTAAGGCGCAGAGCACTGACATCCAAAAGACTAGGATCATTTGCAGTTAGGATAATTTCCAGCATGAGTTGCTGAGCGATCAGAGAAAACGTTTCTGTCGGTCCCTGGGTGAGGATCTCCAGAATATGTTTGCCGGTCTCCAGAGCTTTTTTGGTTTGTAGAGCCAGTTCAGAGCCAAAGTGCGAAAATTCCTCGGCCTGACGGTAATCAGCCAGGATTTTCAGAGCATTAGCGGCCAGGGACTTTTGGCGCATGTTATGAGCCACCCCGCCTACACGAGTGACGCTCTGTCCGAGGTTCAAGGCCGGGCGAACTCCGCTACGGAAAATATTCATGTCCAATATCCATTGTCCATCTGTTATAGACATAATGTTCGTTGGCAAATAGGTGGTTATATCTCCGGCTGGAACATTTACCAGGGGGATACTGGTCAGGTGGGCACCGTTGCTCTGCAAGCGCCCGGCTCGCTCCAGCAGACTAGCGTGGGCATAAAACATATCACCCGGGTAGGAATCGCGGCCTGGACTACTGCCGGATAGCAAAGCGACTTCCCGATAGGCATGGGCGTGACTGGTGAGGTCGTCATAAATGATGATAGTATCCTGGCCCTCATGTTGCCAGAGGAATTCAGCCATAGAGCAGGCTACGTACGGAGCCAGGTAGCTCATGATGAGCGATTCAAACATTGTTGCCACCACGACGATAGCTTTCTCCAAGCCTCCGCTTTCCTGCAACCTTGACAGCAGAGCATCGACGTCGCTGCGGCGTTTGGCTATGAGGGCATAGACCACCACTTGGTCGGTGTTTTTCTGGTTTATGGTGAGTTGTGTAACCAATGCGCTTTTGCCGGATTTACTATCCCCCAGCACCGCCATGCGCTGACCACGGGCTAAGGGAAACAACGAGTCAATGGCCACGACGCCGCTTTCTAGCTGCTGATCCAGCATTTGCCGTTCACGGAGCGCTGGCGCATCATTAAACACCGGCCAGACCGAATCGGCCACAACTGGCCCCTTGCCATCCAACGGATCGCCGGTCACAGATACGACCCTACCGATGAAATCTTTGCCAACTTTGCATACCAGTTCAGGATGCTGGACCACAGCGATCATACCAGCACGCAGATGTTCACCGCCCATGTGCAGTATATCGACATGATGCTCACCGACTTGATGTACGAAGCCCTTGCTGCCGTCTTCAAACAGTATCAGGGCGTGAATGGCACTGGGTTGCAAGCCTTTGACACGAACCAGAAACGTATCAACCGCTATAACTTCACCGACCGGGTTGCCCGCTTCAACCAATCTGTCGAAATGCTGGTTACCTGAATTAACCATTGGGCGCTGGTTCCTGTGAACCACTGATGTTGGCCAGCTTTTGGGTCAGTAGTTCCCGCTGTTTTTCTAGGTGCTGGCGCAAACTAAAGTCAAAATATCGGTTGTTGGTACGTACCATACAACCCGCTCCTAAACTCGGCTGCAGGCCAATGGTAACTAGTGCATAGGGGTGGATCTCTTTGCGAAGCCAGGCCACCAGTTTCTTCATAAAAGCCGTCGACGGATTGGCTGCGAAGCTCATGTGGATAAGCGGTGCTTGCTGCTTCACGACAGCCAATCTGTTGTAGAGCAGTTCACGGTCGCGTTCTTGCAGCAGATTGAGACTATTCGCCTCACTGATGTCATGCAAAAGTTTGGTAGGCGTCGGTAGTTTGGCATCCTCGCCTTTGCGGATTTTAGCTTGGCCCATAAACTGGTTTAATTCGTCTACTTCGCGCTCTAGTCGGGCCACTTCCATGGGGCTTGCTACTGATTCCGGCAGCACAAATGCTTTTTCATTACGCTCCATCAGTAATGTCCTGTAAAATTTCTGTTTTGTGGGTCTCTAACTCGCCAATGATGTATTCGAACTGGTCGTTGAGGTCGATCTGATTGCCAATGGCCGCCATGATGTAGTGGTTGACGATTTCGGCCATATTGTCTTCGAACCGCTTCATAAGCCGTTGTTTCTCGTTTGCCAGTTCCTGAGCCAGTTGTTGGCTCATGACCTGCCGTTGTTCCTCTATGGCTTCCTGGGTTTTGGTGATCGAATCCAGCGCCAGTTGTTTGGCATCGGTTATGGACTCTTCGTATTTGGCAAATTCTTCCTGAAGTTTACGGGTGATTTCGGCCTTCATGTACTCGTTGAGTTGTGATGTCGTCAGCCGCAAATCTTGTTGCAGGAACATAGCGTTCTCGCCGATGATTTTCTCGAAATGCAACCGACCGCGGTTGCGTAATTCCTCGCGGAATTCGTCGTTGAATATATGTTCGACGTCTTGTTCAGCATGCTCGGTAAGTTTTTCCTGAATGTTTTTGGCTTTTTTGCCCGTGCCTCCGACCTTCAGTGCTACCCAGATAAAAGCCAGTGTACCGGCTGAAACACTGACGATGACTAGTACCAGGAGCAACGTTGTATTGTTCATCTCAAAACCTCAGGCAGCTTAAACACCAAATACCAAAATTCAGATTTGTGGAATTCGATGTTCCATTTGAAGTTTGAAGTTTTCACTTCTGTCCCACCCCCTTGATGATGCTAAAGCTTTAGTAGTAAATATACCGCAAAAATGCCGCTAAGGAAAATGATTAGGCTGACCAATAAGACTTTCAGCAAACCTCGACCAACTGGAGATCGGCTCAAGGGGTTACGTCCGACGGCGATGATGCTGCTGCGGATGCTTCCGTAGAGCAGTACTCCTGTGACGAGAATCGTAGCCATCGCCACGAACGTGGCTACATAGGTTCGAGCCGTACTGACGGATTTTCCACCGACTGATTGAGCAGCTTTCTGTAAAAATCCTGGCACTGCCGGTCCAGATGAAGTAAACAACGGATTTGCCGCCACCGTAAGGTCGGTTATCACCCGGCCGTATTTGGTAGTTTTGCCGTTGACCTGGGTATTGCCCTCGACACTTGAGGTGTCGTTGAAACTGTTTAGGGCTTTGCCGACGACGTGGGTAGAATCTTTGTTGGCCTTCATACCTATGCCGTCAATCGTTGAAATCGTGATGTAATCGCCCTGTTTTATCTCGCCGTTTTGGGTACTAACCAGCACATCATAATGGCCAGAATTAGCTACAAACACTTTCTGGTCATCTGAAGATAGCGTGATTGGCGCGTCATTTGGCGCTACGACCACTCCGTGCATGTGCTTCGCTTCGGCCTGTTTTAGCAGACTGACTTTGCTGGTATCTCCGTCTTTGAGGCGCACCAACATGCCGCGCTCCATCGACTCATCAGTTCCGTAGCCCTGGGTAACTTGCTGGGCTGTGAGCGGCTGCATAGTGCTGATAACCACCAGCGTCACCAGCGCTAGAAACGCAACCAGCCGTGGCCAGGATAAGTATTTCTTGATTTTTGTTTTCATGTTTTTATGGAGCTGTCATGTTCCAGTATAGCGTAAGAAGTTAGCGAAGCAAGCCTGTTAGCGTCTCAACGGTGTGTTTGACAGCGGCCATATCGCTATCCTTGCCAAGAGTCAGACGCAGTGAGCTGTAAGCTTCGGCTTCGGTTTTGCCTATAGCCGCCAGCACGTGCGAGGCTTGTTCCTTACTGGCGCTACAAGCCGAACCAGCCGCACACATGATGCCGCGTTGATCCAATTCCATGATCAGGCGTTCATTATCCGTACCTGGAATGGTTATATGTAAATTGTTCGGCAACCGCCTAGAGCGCGAGCCGTTGACACTAACCCCGGAAATCTGAGCCTCCAACAGGCGCACCAGCTCATCACGCAGATTGCCAATCCGCTCACTTTCCTCATGACGGCGCTCTTGCGCCAGTTCAAGTGCTGTGGCCAGACCAACCACGCCCGCGACGTTTTCAGTGCCGCTGCGCGCCCCACGCTCCTGGCCGCCGCCTAGAATCTGCGGCTTGAATTGCACACCTGACTTTATGTAAAGCGCACCGGCTTGTTTTGGCCCATATATCTTGCCGGCGTTGATGGTGATCATGTCCACGCCCAATCGCGAGGCATGCAAATCCAGATATTGGGCCGCCTGACAGGCATCGGTATGTAAATAAATCGGCAATTCAACCCCGTTTTCTCGCCGAGACTCACGAATTTTTCGCAAAAATCGGCTGATTTCGCTGATCGGCTGAATCGTGCCGATCTCGTTATTGGCATACATGATACTTACCAATACCGTGTCGTCGGTGATCTGTCGCCGTAACGCCTCCAGGTCGATAGTGCCATCGGGCTTGACCGCTGTCTCAGCGCAATCATAACCTCTCGCCGGTGCCAGGACTGATTCGTGCTCGATGGCACTGATGATAATTTTTTTGCCCGGAAAAGCCTGCATTACCCCCTGAACGGCCAGATTGTTGGCTTCGGTACCACCGGCGGTAAAGATAATCTCGCCTGGCCGCGCCCCAAACCAGTGCGCCACCCGTTGTCGGGCGGCCTCTACGTCCCTCCGGACATCTTTCGCCGCCAGATAGCTGGCTGACGGATTATAAAACCGCTCCGCCAGATATGGCTGCATGGCCGCGATCACCTTTGGATCCAAAGGTGTAGCAGCGGCATAATCCAAGTAAACTTTTTTCATGACTTACCTATCTATTTTAGTCTAGGCTTGGCCGTAAAGTTCGGTTTTTACGCGTTTTTCGTATATTTTAGCGGCTTCGATCAACCGAGTTGCTTCAGTTTTATCAACTGGCTGGTAGTGACCGTTCTGGGATTTGATAATCTGGTTTGGACGAACGTCGTAGCGGGTTGTCTTGGTTTGACGAGCGCCTTTTTTGTCTACCCACTCTTCATGCCAGACCCAGGTGTGCTCATCCAGACAAAAAAACTCCCGTCGCCCGCCAGCAGGCACTGGTCCAAACAATTGGCCGCCGATTTTGGCCTCGTGACGGATCAAGTTTCGATATAGTCCAGCCCGACGCTCTGCCTTACGCTGGGCAGTGACGCTATCAACTAGCTTTTGGAAAATCATAATTTTGCTCCTGGCTAGAGTTTGCAATCTGCTCCTGACTCGAGCGCGCAATCCTCTGGACATATTGGCTTAATTGCGTGACATTTCCAGGGGTTGGTTCGGCAATCCGATGATTATCAGGCTTGATACCAGTGTAGGCCGCCATGTCAATAACCTTGCCGATGCCATGTTCAACACGACCGGTTTCCACTATGTTATGTCTAGCTTGTGTAAGCTCATCGAAACGTAGTTGCTCCACATCTAGCAACGGCCGGTGTTCGGTCATGCGTTCAGGATTTGACCATTGGTCTTGGGTCGTGCTCACATTCTCTCCTAGAGATTAAACAGTTGTTTGGCGTTTTGCGAGGTGATCGTGGCCAGCTCATAGAGTGGCTCATTTCTAAGTTCGCTCAGGAATTTGGCCGTCTCAACCACGTGTTTTGGCTGGCAAATTGTACCACGATAAGGAGTGGGAGTCAAGAACGGAGCATCAGTTTCCAATAACAACCGGTTCAACGGCATCATTTTGGCCGCTTTGAGCTGGTTTTGGTCAGTAGTGAATGTCATGATACCGTTCAGTCCGACGTACAAATCCCGCTGCAATATCTGTTCCAACTCCTTGGTTCCGGCGCTAAAACTATGGACTACACCCCTGATTGGCTGGCGGGCGGAGTATTCATCATAAATCTGCCAAAAATCATCAAACGCCTGGCGGACATGGAAAATCACCGGCAAATTATGTTCAACAGCCATATCCAGCTGAAATCGCAGTAACTTCTGCTGGTCTGCTTTGGGCGAGTGCAGATAGTGATAATCCAGCCCGATCTCCCCGATTGCCACGATTTTATCCCGACCGTTTTCTTGAGTCAAATTGCCAAACTTTTGCAATTTTAGGTCATCATTCACATATTGGCTGGCTTGGTGGGGGTGCAGGCCGATGGCCGCCCAAATGTTTTTGTGCGCAGCCGCGAACTGGACGGCTAATTTGCTATCGGCCAGTGTGCAGCCAACGCAAATCAACCTAGTGACGCCTGCCTTGGTTGCATCAGCGATCACTTCCTCGGGATCTAGCGGATAATCCGGAAAATGTATATGGCAATGGGTATCAACGAATTCCATCTTATTTTGCGGGGGCTTCTTTGCGCGGAAACAGCGTACCTTCGATTGGCTTAACCACACCTGATTCGAACACTTGGCGGATTTTCAGCGCCGTGTCTGGCACAAATGGTGCCAGCAATTCGGCGATCTGCAACAGACTACTGACCTGGTAGGCTAGGACTTCACGCAGGTGGTCGGCGTCGCCCAGTTTTTTGATCTCCCAAGGCTTTTCCTCGTCGATGTATTGGTTCAGTCCGCGCACCCGCTCCCAGACCTCTTCCAGCGCCCGGTCAAATTTGCACAGCTCCATGGCGGCATGATACTGAGCTATATCGTGCTCGGCTGGCGGTATGTCACCGATCACCCCGTCTTGGTACTGGGTGATCATAGCGGTGGTGCGCTGGACGGCGTTGCCCAGCTCATTGGCCAGTTCGGCATTGTAGGAATCAAGCAGACGCTGCCAGCTAAATTCGCCATCTTCATAGCTAGGGATGTGACGAAGTATGAAATAACGGAATACATCGGCGCCATATTCCTTCACAACGGCAAACGGATCAATTACATTTCCGAGGGTTTTGCTCATTTTCACGCCACCTTCACCGTTGATAAACCCGTGTACGAATAACGTTTTTGGCAGGGGTAGTCCGAGTGCCAACAGCATACCGGGCCAAATCGCCGCGTGGAAACGCAGGATGTCTTTGCCGATCACATGCACATTGGCCGGCCAGAAATTTTTGAAATCCTGATGCTCCGGATAGCCCAGGACGGTGATGTAGTTCATCAGTGCTTCAAACCACACATACATGACTTGGGTTGTATCGCCTGGCACGGCAACACCCCAGTTAATCTTGCCACTGGGTCGACTGATACTGATGTCTTCCAAACCATCTTTGATGACGCTCAGGATTTCATGTTTGCGGGTGGCCGGTATAACAGCGAAGGAGCCTTCAGAGATGGCTTTTTCAATTGTCGGAGCGTATTTAGTTAGTCTGAAAAAGTAATTTTCTTCCTCGACTTTTTCGTATTTGCGATTGTGATTAGGGCAAACACCGTTGTTAGCCTTTACCGTAGCTTCTGGGAAAAATGTTTCATCGCCGGTGCAGTACCAGCCAGTGTATTTGCCCTTGTAGATGTCCTTCGCCAGCGCCTTCCAGATCACTCCGGCTCGTTGCTCATGGCCGGCGTCAGTCGTACGGATAAACCGGTCATTGCTGATGTTCAAATCTTTTGCGAGTTTGCGGAAACTTTCGCTTATTTTATCGGTGAAGACTTTGGGAGTAAGCTTCAGCTCCTCGGCTTTTTCGGCGATTTTACCACCGTGCTCATCAGTACCAGTGCTAAAGATCACTGTTTTACCCTGTTGTCGGGCGTAGCGAGCCAGCACATCAGCCATAACAATCTCCATACCGAATCCGATGTGAGGATCAGCATTCACATAAGGAATCGAGGTAGTCACGTAGTAATTCATACTACTCTAGTCTACCTCAGTTAGGCCGAATTAAAAACTGCTAACCCCAGGTTCGGTTCTGGTTTTTATCTTCTTTCTCGGCAAATGCTTTCGCTAGATCGATATTTAGTCGGTTGCACAGGTCGATCAGTAGCCAAAACACATCAGCTGCTTCTTCCTCGACATCATGCTGACGCCGTGTTTTATCTACTTTTTGACCATTGGTCTTACGGATTGCTTTTGCTAGTTCACCAACTTCCTCAACTAACAAAGTAAACACCTCCGGAACGGTCTCCTTATCAAATCCCCGCTCCACTATTAATCTGCGAATTAATTTCTGGTATTCGGGCAGAGACATGCTCATAACCAATATTGTAACAGTCCAAAACGCTTAACGTTTCAATTGCCACATCCGCAGGCTACAATTCTGTTTGGACTTGAGAGTTCATAGATCCTTAACAATTCATCTATAAGAAAGAGGTGATCAGACGTGGCTT
>CAYGDJ010000001.1:17701-26046 GCA_964348625.1 uncultured Candidatus Saccharibacteria bacterium
GGCTTATCCCACTGAAGAAGACATCTACAAGCGCATCTGCTGGAGTGCCGATGTGCCTGACTTGGCAACACTGCTTGTTTGCCTCAACGAGGCTCCCAAGCTCAAGCGAGTAAAAATCGACAGGCTGTTTGTGGCCAAGAGCGGCTACAGCGTGTTTCAGTCGCTCGAATCGCGAGGAGTCGACGTGTTCTACGACGCTAAGCTCATCGAGATCCCGAGCAAGCTGGCGGCGCTGGCCGAAGTTGAGTGCAGCCACAACCCGTGGATGCTCAACTGCATGGCCGGTTCGGTGTCAGGCGGTCCACTCGAAGACGATGACCCCGAGAAAATCGAGGGTCTGAAGCGCTTCGCTGACGCCTGCCGGGCTGCCGACGTCAACCCATGTGCCGTCACGGTGCTAACCAGCAAGAAGCCGAAGCTCGTCGACAACGAGTTCAATGGCCGAACCAGCGACGAGCAGGTGCTCTTCTACGTCGAGAAGTTGCTCGAGTGCGGCTTCACCGATGTAGTCTGCTCGCCAAACGAAGTGCCGGTGATCCGCGCCGAGAGCCGTTTCGACGACCTCAGCCTGAACACCCCGGGCATCAAGCGCGGCGAAGGCGGTTCTGCCGACCAAGCACGTACCAACACCCCTGCTGGTGCGTTCCACGCCGGCTCCGACATGTTGATCATCGGCCGCGATCTCACCAAGGGCAACCCCGCCGAGAATCTCGACGCTATCGTCGCCGAGGTTCTGGCCACCACCTGAAGACAAGGAGTCAGTCTTGGACACACAAGAAGTGTTAGAGCAGTACAACGGCGTATTCGTGAATCAGGGCAACCTGTTCGTGTCAACGGCCGAAGCCCGACCGGGGGTACCAAAGCTACTGACGGGATACGTCAACTGCGAGGTCATCTATCCGTTCGTCTGGGTCGTTCGCGACCTAACGTTCCAGCTGATATCTCCTTTCCTAGACGAGGTGGAGGGCTTCATCTGCCCGCAGACCGGGGACATTGTCCTGTTGGAAACAGCAGCGACACTTGCCCTGGAGTCAGGTAAGCAGACCGTCGCAGTCTGGGCCGACAAGGTGGAAGGCAACAACTACCGCATTGAACGGCTCGGCTTCGAACCAGCCATCAAGGGCAAGAAGGTGGTCGTGCTCAACGACCGCATTTCCCAGGGAGGCACCACCGACAAAGTCATCGCTGAGGCACACCGTCTCGAATGCGAAGTCCTCGGTATCGCCACCCTAGCTGGTGTCAGCAGCTGCACCCCGGAACGCTTCGGTGTCCCCGAGGTCAACGCCCTATGCACCATAGACGTCGCGGCCTTTCCGTCCGACGACATCCCAGAGGAGCACCAAGGGAAACCAATTGTGACCGATCTTGGTCACGGTGCTGAGTTTCAGGCGTCGCATCCCGACTATGTCGGCGGCTTCGTCACTGTGCTCAGCTGAGCAACTCTCGTCCAAAGGGTTGCCGGTCGCCTTGTTTTTCTTCTAATGAAGAACAACTAAAGACCGGCAATACCAAGTTATAAACCAGACAAATGCCAGAGACTGCAGTGTTTGCATTGATATAGCTTCAATTCTGTGCCGTGGCTCCATCTGGCAAAATTGGCAGCTGCCTGGGCTTCCTTCTGTGAATCAAACGCCAACTTTCCGGCACACGGCAATTCCATTTCCTCATTCGTTTCTTTTGTACTCATATTCATTTAGCTACCTCCTCATTCCCCGTTCCAATTCCCTAGTTCCAATTCCTATTCCCCGTTCCTATTCCCCGTTCCTATTCCCCGCTCCAATTCCAATTCCCCGGTTCAATTCCCCGTTCCAATTCCTATTCCCCGGTTCAATTCATAAATATTACACGCTATAGCGTAGAATGTTTATGATACTTTAAGGTGTTTAAATCGTTCGAGAAGTGCGCTTTGATTGTTTATATAAGCAACTTCTAAAAATGTAGCGTACTGTTCAACTCCACAATATATTGCGATCGTAGTAATTTCATCCTCGCATGGGTAAGGATGAACCCAAACGCTTCGTTGGAGTTGTTGACACCCAAGTACCCTAAGCCTAAAAGCGAGCGCATCACGTGCCGATTTTTTTGCTTCAGGAATGTCATAAAAAATAATCCGCCACTTTCGATCCCAACGTTTTGGCATGGTTATGGTTAAGGCGTCGATATTCCTTTTTTCCAATCGTTTCCGTGCTTTGTCCGTAGCTTCAAGTCCATGTTCATAGCTTCCTGTTACCAAGCCCGTGCGTTGCATATATCTCAAAATTTGCCGGAGTTCCTTTTCTCTCTTTTGAGCATCGATGCTCTTGTAATATTTTTGCAAGGGTTTATCAAAGATCTGCAACGCGTTTGGCGCCATAAGTGCCGTCAGAGTAAGACTACTGGCAATTGCTATATCTAGTAGATTATCGACAATTTCGGATTTATCATTCCACATTGGCATGTAAACATTCTACGCTATAGCAGCTAATGTTTACAAACGTTGGGGGCTGTGAAGGTCTGTCGTTACGATGCGGCTTATTGCTTATCGATGTATTCTTGGCACAGGCGTTCAAAGACTGCGTTGGTCCAGCCAAAGCCTGTTTGGGATGGGTAGACGCCTTTGAGTGGTGGTTTTTCTGGCTGTACGACGTTGTATTTTTCCAGGAAATTGCCGTGTTGCTCGAACCAATTCAAGTTGGTTTTCAACCATTTGTGAGCGATGTGTCGCGCCTCGTCCTGGTAACCATAACGCTGCAGGCCTTTGATCACCAGGAAATGCAGTGGCGCCCAGCCGTTAGGGTAGGCCCACTGGGTTGGCATGGTTCCTGGCACGTATTGGCTGAGTTGTTGGATGTCCGTAGTGACCAGTCCGCCAGGTTGTTCGAACTTTTTGAGCGCCTTGACCATCTGCATGGCCTGCTGGTCATCGACCATACCGGCCCAGAGTGGATAAAACCCAGCCAGCGAGGCGACAGTGCCCCGTTTGTTCTTCACATAATTATAATCGTAGTAGAGGCCTCGGAGATTGCTCCACATCAGATCGTGCATGGCCGTACGGCGGTGCTTGGCAGCGGTTTCCCATTTGTTGGCAAGCTTTTTTTCGCCTATCAGCCGGTAATATTTGGCAAAGTCCGTCTCGTATTTGTACAGTAGGGCGTTTAGATCGACTGCCAGGTAGTCCAGGCATCGGCGATTGAGCCTCGGTGTCATGTCCCAGCCGCTCTCGGTCTCGGCGATATCATGCAAATAGTTGAAATCGTAGTAGCGGGAAAGGCCGCGGTAAACTTGACGGGCATTCGGTTTGCGAGTTCCCATCCAAACTGTTTGGTATTCTGCCTCGGCCACCTTTAGCATTTTGCCCAACCAATCTTTTTTCATGTCGTAAGCTTCGTAGACATCCCAGATAAATGACGTCAGCAGTGGCGGTTGTGACCGGCTGGTCAAATACAACCTAGAGGCGTTGGGAATGATCTGAAACCGCTCGAACATATACGCCAAATCCTCCAGAATACCGACGACCAGCTGTTTGTTTTTCTCGTCAGTGTCTGGCCGCAAAAAACCCTGAACCATGAAGTAACTGTCCCAGTAGTACAGTTCGTTGTAATCGAATTCATGGCCTTCCTCAAACGACGGAACCAGATATGGTTTGGGCAGGCCGACCAGGTTGGCATCGTCCTGCTGATGAACACGTTTGAGATTATGCCAATATTTATCGATGTATTCACGTGCCGGAGCAACATCAGCCGTGGTCAGTTCAGCTTGATTATGACCGGTCAACCGGCTCCAGGCTTTTTGGCTGATACTTTTTATGTTGTCCAACATGCTCACAGCGTAGGTCAGTTGCATGACACGGTCAAGCTGTCTTTCTCACGCTAGGTTAGGATGATAGTGGCTAGGCCTAGGAAAGCCAGGAAGCCCAAAACATCGGTGGCGGTAGTGATAAAGATGGTGGCCGAGGCAGCTGGATCCTTGCCGAGTTTGGACATGATCAACGGCACCAGCGTGCCAAAGAACGCTGCTACAAACAGGTTGATGACCATGGCCATAGCCAGTACCAAGGCGATCTTTATATCCCGATTTAGCACTATCACCACTGTCGCGACGATCACGCCGTTGATAAAGCCGTTGACCAGTCCGGCACCGATCTCGTTCTTCAGCGTCCTGAGCGCAGTGCCCAGCTCGATTTGTTTCAAAGCGATACCACGCACCAGTACGGCCAGCGTCTGGGTGGCAGCATTGCCCCCCATACCAGCTACGATCGGCATGTAAATCGCCAGCAGGACATATTTGTTCAGCGTTTCCTCAAACATACTGATTGTAAAAGCCGCCAGAAATGCCGTTGCCAGGTTGATGATCAGCCAGCGGTAGCGGTGTTCGACCTTGCGACGGGCAGAGTCCGAGACGGTTTCTTCCGGACTGATACCGGCAAAATCATAAAGACTAGACGCCTCGTGTTCCTGGATCATTTTCAAAACATCATCAGAGTAAATAATACCCAGAACACTGCCGGCATCGTTCAGCACGGCCACCTTCGAATGAGGATGAGAACGAAACATGTCGAGCACTTCGTCATGGGTGGCCGCATAAGAAATCGATGGAATACGCTTGGAATACTTCCCCACCAGTTCGGTTTTGCGGGCAAAACCCAGTTCGTGCCCTGGCAGAAACCCGATCAGCTTTTCTTGCTTCATCATCAGGATTACCGGCGGACGACCAGTACGTTTTTCGTGTTCTTTGAACTTCTTGGCTACAATGGCAATGGTGTCGTCATGATTGGCTTGGATGTAATCCAACGTCATCAAACCGGCAGCGGTTTCGGCGTCAAATTCCAGCAGAGTTGACAGCGAATCCTTCATTTCCTGACTCATCAGCTGCAATACGCTTTCGCGCTTTTTCGGCCCCAGCAACTGTAGCATGTCAGTGGCTTCGTCCGGATCGACCGGCTCCAGGATAGCCACAACATCCTCGTCTGGAATATTTCTCAGTATGTCCCGACGTACTGTTAATGTAACCGCTTCCAGAATCTCCAGCCGTTTCTCTTCGGGCTGCTCTAGGAACAACTGCGCCCGGTTGTCTTTGCGGAACAACAAATCCCTGAGCACCAGAGATTTTATGCTCAAATTCAAATTGAGGTTGAGATTATTGTTCAGGTTTTTGCGAAACTTTCGGACAAATTTCATGACGTATTTTTCTTATAAGACTTAGCTATACCATAGCATAAATTTGGCGAATAAATCATGAGCGGTATAATAGTTGCTATGAAGCTTAACAAAAAAGAAGGAGGTAATCCATTGACAAGTCCTACATCTAACGGACAGGTATCAATTAGTATTGCGCGGGAGGTACGCGCCGACTAACCTTCTTCTGTGGTAGCTGTCTAAGAGGCAGGATACTTCAACCGTCCGCTAGCAACGGACGGTTTTCTTTTGTTCACGACTTTCGCACTTAGTGCTCAGTGCAAGAAGCCCCGTAGGCACTGGCTTTGCCAGTGACATCGGGGCTGGTGCGAAAGTTGTGTTGTTGTAGAATAAGAGCATGGCTAGTGGCAATGAAATATTCCCAAATGGTCCAATGGAGCTTCCCGGCGAGCCAGAGAAGCAGTCTTCGGTACGCGCTCCACGCAAGAAACGCCTACCTACCCGCAAGCCAATTATAATTATGGTTATACTCGCCTTGGCAGCCGGTGGGTTTGGCATATACAAAGTCCTGAGTGGCAGCAAATCTTCAACCAAATCTTCAAAGCAACAATCCACCGCAACCGACGCTCCAACCGAGACCGCAGATGGAACTAGTGACGTGCCTAGCGTTAGTGAAGAAAAAACCTTCACCGGCAATTTCCCGCGCGCCGAGCTAACGCACCCCAGTAGCTGGTCGGTCACCGAGACTCCTGACAAAGGCATCCGTGTTGAATCGCCAGAATTTACTTACACGCTACTGGACGGCACGACTACCAAGGGCAATTTCCGCATCTATCTACGTCAAGGCGCCCGAGATATCGACAGCAAATACATCGGCCGTGGCGTAGCTTCCCTACCAACAGAGGTGTTGAAGTATATCGAACCGGCGCCAGGCCAACAAACCGAGACCAATTTGTCGTTCTTTGGCCTAGATACTGATGATCATTTCGCCTTCTTCTTCATCGCTGGTTACTTCAATTTGCAAAAAGGCGACACCCTGGGCCCAAGCTACGGCAAAGAACCGGAAACCTACATCATCTCCGGCGGTTATTCCGCCAAGACACTTGCCGATGATCTGGCTACCAACCCTGTTTCACTCGATAAGTTCAACCAGACCAACGCCTACCGCCAAGCCATGGACATTATCGAATCCCTCAAACTTCTCTAAAATCCCAAGGAATCCCGGTCAGTTGCATAGGCCAGATACTGCGCCCCTTCAGCCACAGCAGCAGGGCATCATGAATAGTGGTTTTTGGGAGTTGCTATACCTGTGGTCTGTTGCTATGAGAAAGTGCGAGAGTCCTACTGAGTTAGTAATTCCGCGTCGGCGGCCATGAATATGCCGTTGATATCGCCAACGGCATCAAAGCTGAACGACACCACCATACCATCAGCCGATTTGCCCACCACCGCACCGAGCGGGAAATACAACCCATATCCGCCGGATTGGTATTGGCTTAGAACCACCGGAGCCAAATCGAAGTCCCAGGGATCTTTTGCGTCATCCAGATATTTCAAATCACTGATGGCTTGGGTTGGCGTGCGGTCACCGACGCCTTCTGACGCAGCGATGATCACCCGTACCTTTGAAGCCATGTAGCCTTCCAACGCCGCGGTGTTGCCAGACGAGATCGCCGCAGCGATGTTATCGGAATTTTCGGTTGCTGTCTTTTCGGTTTCGGTAGCGGTCTTTTCTTCAGATTCTCCGGCTTGATTGTCTGCCAGTTGCTTTTGCAAGTCAGCTATCTGGTCGGCTTGGCTTTTGGCTTGTTTCTTGGCTTGCTTGTCACGCATCCAGTAGGCTGCGCCACCGCCACCAGCTAGGGCAACGATCAGCAGTATCATCAACAAGGTCTTGAGCGGTGATTTCTTGGGCTTTCTGGGCGCCGGGTCGGGCAAGGTTACGGTTGGTACGGGTGATGTGTTATCGGTTGGTGGGCTTTTCAGTTCCATAGTGAATAATTCCTGTTTACTGGACTTACCATTGAAGTTTACCACAAGCAATATGTATCACTCTAGAGATGAGCGACTGGCTCAATGTCTAGGATGCTCTGTAGCATTTGTTTTGCTTTACCAAGTACAAACACCCGATCCTCCAGATGGTAGTAGCTACCGAAGGGCGTTGCCGTTTCTTCGATATCTGGGATTTTTATTTTCAATGTTGGCGTATAACCAACTGTGTTATGACTGAGCCTAAGCTGATTATCCCCATCTATTGTAAAGATTGGCGCATACGTTCCCTGAAAACCGGGGTTTTGATCTTGGCTATAAACGTCCATGAGATAGTGCATATCACCCTCGAAATCTGCCGTGATATCTTCGGTCAACCACTCGTCACCACGATCGTTTGCGTATGATTCGTTAGTGATAATTCGGATGTTGGGTATAGACAAAGGCGCATCGATATTCTTTACCGGTATAAAAAAGACCAGCACGTCTTTGTAACAATCAATCGCCCCGACACCACGTTCTTCCTCTGGTGCCGTTACTCGGAAAATCGCCCAACCACCGCCATTTGAATCTACGGCGTTATGTTTTGCCATGAGTTCAAACATGTCAGCGCGGAAAATGTGCAGATCGTCCTGGAACTGTGCCTCTATGGTTTGGTCAAATGCTTCTCCCAATGATAATTCATCGCAGACTCGCGCAGC
Organism: uncultured Candidatus Saccharibacteria bacterium; assembly: GCA_964348625.1. Lineage (GTDB taxonomy): Bacteria > Patescibacteriota > Saccharimonadia > Saccharimonadales > CAZARM01 > CAYGDJ01. The sequence continues at coordinate 25,506 of CAYGDJ010000001.1, forward strand.
AGCTAATTCACCTGCTTCGACAAACTCATGACGACCATGCGAGAATCCTTGTTCGGCCATTGCGGTTTCCTTTGACAGAAGGGTAACATAATTATTACTGCTTCTGAAAGATTATTTTTCTAGTTCGTGGATGCGGTCATGACCGAGGCCGAAATGGTGGGCTACTTCGTGCCAAACGGTCTTCTTCACCTGCTTGCGCACGTCATCGAGGTCAAGTGAGCTAGCTAAAATCGGGTGTTTGAAGATGGTGATTTTGTCTGGCAATACTCCGCTATAATTTCCACCACGTCGTGTTAACGGTACACCTTCGTACAACCCATACAACGTCATACCGTCTACCAAATGCAGTTTGGCCCGCTGCTCAGGAGTTGGGTTATCCTCTGTTACAAACCCGACATTGTTCATTTTTGTGGCCCAACGCTCCGGTATGGCATCCATTGCCTCCCCCACGATCGCCGCAAACATCTCATCATCCATACTTAACATGTTAAGCGTTAGTGTGTCTTATTGCAAGCTCCTAAATTACAAAACAAAAAAGCAC
>CAYGDJ010000002.1:0-21017 GCA_964348625.1 uncultured Candidatus Saccharibacteria bacterium
TACCGTTGCCCGGACTGTAGTGGCTGGCACCTGTCATCAAAACCAGCGAAATAGTTTGCTTTTTGCGCCAAATGTCGTTAGTCTTGGTTGCTGTTACGTAATTAATAGGTAAACTTAAGCTACATGGCGAAAAACTTAGTTATTGTTGAAAGTCCGGCGAAGGTGAAAACGATTGAGAAATATTTGGGCAAAGACTACTCGGTCAAAAGTAGCTTTGGTCATATTCGTGATTTGCCAAGCAAAGGCCTGAATATAGACGTAGACAAGGACTTTGCGCCGACTTACGCCATCAGTCCAGACAAGAAAAAGGTGGTTAGCGAGCTCAAAGCCGCAGCCAAGTCCGCCGAAGTTTGGTTGGCATCCGATGAAGATCGCGAAGGCGAGGCCATAGCCTGGCATTTGTGCAAGGCGTTGGGGCTCAAACCAGAGCAGACTAAACGCATCGTCTTTCATGAGATCACCAAACCGGCCATCGAGCACGCCATCAAAAACCCCCGAACTGTTGATCTCAACCTGGTTAATGCTCAGCAAGCCCGCCGTATCCTGGACCGATTAGTCGGCTATGAACTCAGCCCAGTGCTGTGGAAAAAAGTTCGTCCAGGTCTCTCGGCTGGCCGCGTTCAATCAGTCGCAGTGCGGCTAATCGTCGAACGAGAGCGCGAGATCAGGAACTTTGAAGCTAGCAGCAATTATAAAGTAACGGCTGTATTCCTGACCGATTCTGCCGAGCTGCCGGCTGAATTAAACCTGCGGCTGGAAACTGATGACGCTGTTCAAACGTTCCTGGATGCTTGTAAGGATGCTGGTTTCAGTGTTGATTCCATCGACAAAAAGCCTGGTACTCGTAACCCAAGCGCACCTTTTACGACCAGTAGTCTGCAGCAGGAAGCTGCCCGCCGACTGGGTTATGGCGTCCGCCAAACCATGACCTTGGCCCAAAAGTTATACGAAAGCGGTCTAATCACTTACATGCGTACCGATAGCACTATACTTTCTGGCCAAGCTATTAAAGCCGCCGAGGAATATATACACCGAGAGTTCGGCGCCAACTATCATCAAGTCCGCCAGTTCAAGACAAAGAACGCCAGCGCACAGGAGGCCCATGAGGCCATCCGACCGACTGATTTCCGCAAAACCTCCGCCGGTGCTGACGCCGGTGCCAAAAAACTCTACGAGCTCATCTGGCGCCGTGCGCTAGCCAGCCAAATGGCGTCGGCACAGGTCGACAAAACAGAAGTTCACATTGAAATAGTTAACGGTTCACCGACCACCGATCAATACCATTTTATTGCGAAAGGCGAAGTCCTGAAATTCGACGGCTTCCTCAAAGTCTATGGCGGCGGCAAAGAAGACGTCATATTGCCCGACCTGAAAAAGGGCCAAACTCTGGAGGCACGGGAAATCAACGCCGTAGAAACATACAGCAAGCCATCAGCCCGTTATTCCGAGGCCAGCTTGGTCAAGAAATTAGAAGAGCTGGGTATTGGCCGCCCGAGCACCTACGCGCCGACAATTTCCACAATCCAAACCCGCGGCTATGTGGAGAAGGCTGATGTAGAAGGCCAGGAACGTCCGATCAAAGTTATGAAACTAGCCGACAAAAAAATTACCGCCAGCCAGGAACTACAGCTGTTCGGAGCAGACAAGAACAAACTGCTTCCTACTCATACCGCCGATGTCACGACCGATTTTCTGGTCAAACATTTCGCATCGATCGTAGACTATGACTTTACCGCTCGGGTAGAGGAAGAGTTCGACGGAATCGCCGACGGCAAAGAAGAATGGGTAGGCATGCTGAAGGCCTTTTACCAGGATTTCCACCCGCTGATCGGCAAGGCAGAAAAAGTCAGCCGTCAGGAAACCAGCCAGGCCCGCACGCTCGGTGCGGATCCCAAATCAGACAAACCCATCATCGCCCGTTACGGACGCTACGGCCCGATGCTGCAACGTGGCGAAACCGAATCAGAGGAGAAGCCCGACTTTGCTCCATTACCAGAAGGCGTCAAACTAGAGGATGTCACCTTGGAACAAGCCTTAGAGATGTTCAAGCTACCTCGGACTGTGGGTAAGTCAGACGACGGTCAGGATATAAAAGCCAACGTTGGCCGATTTGGCCCATACGTCCAGATAGGCAAAGTTTTCGTCTCCATAAAACCGCTCGACCCAATGAAGATTACCGAGGCTGAAGCTCGCAAACTATATGCTGCAAAGCTGAAAAAAGAAGCCGAGAGACACATAGCCGATTTTGGTAGCATCAAAATCCTCAAGGGTCCGTTTGGCGCCTACGTCACCGATGGCAAGAAAAACGCCCGTGTCCCCAAGGACAGCGATCCTAAATCCCTAACCGAAGCTCAGGCCAAAGAATTATTGGATAAAGCACCAGCCAAAAAGAAATTCGTACGCCGCCCCGCCAAAAAGCGATAGATCAGGCATCTTTCCAGCTACTAACTGGCTACAGTTGTGCTGTGCCAAGAATTATCAGTCCATACAACAGGCTTTGGAAGACCTCTGTAAATAACACACGAATGTGACGGCCGTCACATTCGTGTGTTATTTTGAACTTGCTCAAGCCGTCCTCCAGCTGGACACCAGCTTCTACCCTATCTTTATCCCCCTCGGTTAAGGGTTCTTCTCCCGTCTCGACTCTGTGGACTTTTTATTTTTGGAATTTGGGGTGCGTTAGTTGGTATGCCGGCTGACCGGTATGACCCCAGCAAGACACCGTATAACGCGGTGTTTTGTTTTCACAATTCTTAGTTTTTCCACAATTTGTACGGTGTGCAAGTTGTTTTATGGTGATATTTCTACACCATATATTATGCAAATGAGTCCAGTTTAGTGGTAAAATACATAGAGCAAGGAAATCCCTTGACTTTTAAAAATTTATGTTTTAGAATATTAGTAATAATCGTTGCAATTTAGTAAGGAACTACAATGACTGACGAGAAGAGACTACAGATCGAGAAAGTTATAAGCGACATTCTGGGCACTATCGACCGTGAACGAGAACGCGAGATTATCGCGCGTCGTTATGGTCTGTTTGACCGCAAAGAAACCCTGGAACAGATCGGGGAATTGCTCGGTATTACCCGCGAACGAGTCCGTCAGTTAGAGAAAGCCGTCGTAATTCGCCTGAAATCTACTGCCGAAGCAGGTCAGTTACCTCACATCAACGAAGTCCAGGAAGTATTCAAGACAACCTTGAAGGACCTGGGCAATGCCGCTCGTGTGCAGGATGTCAGCGCTGCGTTAACAACTGAAAACAGCCGCATCGACCAAGCGCGCGTGGCGTTTCTGGCCCAATTATGCCCGAATCTGTCTGTGGTAGATGACAATGACCATTTCTATCATGCCATCGGTATCAGTTCGGTACACAACGACAAGAGAATCAGAGAACGAATAAATAAAATTATCGAGGCTGTCAAAGAGATCGGTGAGCCAGCTACACCTGTACAAATCGCTGAAAAAGTAGCTAATTCCGATCCCAAGCACATTGCCGCACTAGCTAGCGCTTCCAAACACCTAGCCACGCTCAATGGCCGCTGGGGCCTGGTTAAATGGCCGATGGTCAACCCCAAGAACATTCGTGACAAAATCTACGTCATCCTCCACGAAGCAGGCAAGCACATGCATTTCAACGAGATCGCCGAAGCTATCAAGAAGTCTGATTTCAAACGCAAAGACGTTACTACCCAGGCAATCCATAACGAACTGATCAAAGACAAACGCTTCGTGCTGATCGGGCGGGGAATCTACGCTCTAAGGGAATGGGGTTATGAAAAGGGAACTGTCTCTGACATCATCTCTGACGTGCTGAAGAAGGCTGGCAAACCTCTGCACCGTGACGAGATCGTCAAGGAAGTACTGAAGAGCCGCCACGTCAAAGAAACGACAATCCTATTAAATCTGCAAGGCAAGCAACAATTCAAACGCGTCGCCAAAGCCACCTACAGCTTGGCCGAATAAATTCGCCCAAGAATTTGCAATAATCAATTTCCAAATTACAAACTGTACAAAAAGCGAACAGTTAATAGTTGGCCGTTGGGTTAAAAGTACAGGCCAGCCGTTAGGGCTGGATTTTTGTTGGAGTAGCAGTAAAGCAGGGATTTGAAATAAAAATTAAAGAGCAAAGAACAAACAACAGAAAAGTTCTGGTTGGGTAATGAGGCAGAGGATCAAATCCAAGCATAGACATGACGTCGCACAATGTTTATTTTGCGACTCTATATATGGGCTGTCTGGATGACTGTGTATACCTGGCCTGCGGGGGAGAACGATGAGTTTATAGTTTATAGTGCGTAGTTAATAGTTCTCTAGCTCCAGTACCTGCCTGTCTTCTCAGTATGCCCATCGCTACATACCATAAACTACAAACTATCCACTAGACTTATCCACAGTGCGTCGTGAAACATTTGCTTTTTCACGTTAACTATTGTCGAAATTTGCTTTTCCCCTTTACACGTGTTCCCCCATACATTTTTGACATTACCCTACTTTGATATGTTGGTATAGTTTTTTGCGGAATCAAAGTAGCCAACAATATATGAACAAATTGCGAACTAGGAGAGGAGAGTGGGGGCGGCGGCAGGGCTTACCTATAGAATACTTTTTCCTCGATTCTTACATCAATGTACTCTGCTGGCTTTATTTTGTCTTTGCTCAGACGATCTTTGACAGCCAGGTAAGCCCCTGCTTGTAGCCTGGGGTCACCCTGAATATTGAATTTGATAAAGTACCCCTCCCCTTTGATCCGAACATGCAACTCGTTTGCGATTACGGGTAGTGCTAGAGATTCGATCATCAGTCCTTTGGCACTCAACTGTCGGTTAATCTCGCGAATAAACAGTACCGTGTCCGATGGCAGTGACGTCTTGCCAACTACTGGTTCTAACCCGCTATCATCTGTCAAACGCGGCAAATTGAGACGAGAGTAGGCGTCAAGATTATCTGTTTTGAGGATTGCCGTACCGCGCATATCTATGATGAAGTTACTCGTCTTGGTCGACAGCACTAGCCCTGGCGTTGCCGGCTCGATGGCTATAATCGGGCGACGGCTAGTCAGTGGCACGGTGATACTTATATGTTCAAGCTCGGGGAAACGTTCATGAAGCCGCTGTTCGATATCCCTGGTATTTATCAGCAACTTGCTGTAGTTGAACACCGAACCGCGCAGTAGCTCACCAGCTGATCTTTGGTAGGCTTCGGTAGGCTGAAGCACTGCTGAATCATCCTGTCCATGGGGTATGATTCTAGGATCACTACTGAGCGTTAAAACGTATGCAAAACTCACCAGGATCGCCATCAGGGCAATATATGAAGGCAGTAATTTCCAATTAAAGCTCGGTGATTGTCGCTGCTCAAATCTACCGGTGGGCGCAGTGTTTTGCGAGCGGCTGGCATAGTACGAAAAAACCGGCGCATTGCCACCCTTTGTGGTTGATCTTCTTTGCTGTGACTGATTGTTTTTCTTTTTAAACATAGTTGAACACTACCTGACGATTTACTTTGATGCAGTTTCTAAAAGCAGAAGTGCCAGTCGCTGTGCGGCATCAGTAATTGTAAGTGAGTGCAGGTTATCGGCCAGTTTCTGTCGCTGCCCGCTGTCTTGTAACAGCGTTTCGAGCTGCGTTAGCAAAACTTGCGGATCCTTGCTGATGTTTGTTTCGTCAACCACGGCGATGGCTTTTTGTTGTAATAAATACTCGGCGTTCTTGAGTTGGTGACCGCCCGTAAGCAAGGGGTTGGGTATAACAACACTGGCCTTGCCTTGAACACCGAGCTCGGCCATGGTGTTCGCCCCTGCCCTGGTCACGACGATATCGGATGCACCCATGTATGTCGCCAGCGGATTTAGAAATTCCAGAACTTTCAGCCGATGGTGAGTGTATTCACCGTAAGTCCGTACATTCCCCTTGCCTACCTGATGAATAATGTGCAGGTCAGAGTATTGTTGGAGTAGCCCAGATGATAATTTGACCATCGCTAGGTTGATAGCCCTGGCGCCCAAGCTGCCGCCGGTAACTAACAGTACCCTGGATGCTGGCGAAAGCCCTAGATCAATTTTGTATTGTTTTTGCAGTTGTGGTGTGACGTGCTGGTAATCCTCTACTACCAAGACACCGACGTGACGCACTGAATCCCTAGGATATTTATAGTGTTCTGCCGGCATGCCAGTGGCATGTAGACTAGCCCAGCGGCCAACTAGGCGATTAGCCAGCCCTGGTATGATGTCCGAGTCATGAGTGATAAACGACCGTTTAGTGAGCGCCGCGGCCAACCCGACCGGCACACCGACAAAGCCGCCTTTCAGTAGAATAACGTCCGGTTTTATACCGGTCAGCAGACGCAGACTCTGAAAGAACCCAACCACGACTAGTGCTGCGTCCCTGATGTTCAGACCGTTTGTTTTTATGTCCAGGATCCGTTTCAACCAGGATTCGCCATGATAGCGGCGAAATTTGCCTGAATAAACCGTATAGATTTGGTCGATAGTGGATTGTCCTTCTAACATATGGGCAAATTTGCCACCGTGCTCACCGATGTAAATAATCCTGACATCTGGGCGAAGTTTCTTTAACTCATGTGCTACTGCCAGCAAAGGGCTGATGTGACCCCCGGTTCCACCGCCTGTTAAAACGATAGTTTTACCTTTGTTTTTCAGAGTAGCGGATGGCTCCGACAGCGGGTTTTCTGGCTGATGTTCTGTCATTGTCGCTTCCCTCAGTTAATTCTGTGCTATTTATCCCATATGTAGTATACCGGGAAATGTTAAATACGACGCCTACGGCCGCTAGGACAAAGATAATGCTAGTGCCGCCATAGCTAATAAATGGCAAGGTAATGCCTTTGAGCGGCAGCAGACCCACCATTGCGCCGATGTTTATCAACGCCTGGGTGCTTAGCCAGGCCAAAATGCCAGCCAGTACCAACCGTGTCATCATGTCTGGGGCTCGCTCCATAATGTTTTTAATCCTGGTAAAGAATGCCGCAAATAATCCGATAAGCACGGTTACACCCACAAAACCAAATTTTTCGGCCAATATCGCAAAAATGGAATCGTTGGCGGCCTCCGGCAGATACCCATAAGCTTGCACGCTGTGTGCCAGGCCTTTGCCAAACATCCCACCGGAGCCAATTGCTATCAATGCTTGGCAGGCCTGATAGCCAGTATTCTGACAGTCTGCTTCAGGATTAAGGAATGTGAGCACTCGATCACGGCGGTATTGCACTGGCAAAATCAGCAGCATTACTCCTGCGCCCAAGACCGCCACGATCAGGGCCAGACGCCTCAGTGGCAGACCGGCGACAAACACCATGACACCGCCCATAGCCATAAGTACGCCGAACGAACCGAGGTCTTTTTGGGCCACCGCCACAACCATTGCCAAAACAGCCAGGATTATCAACAGTGGCTTAAAGGTCGCATCTTTGCTCTCCAGATTGCCCTGTTTCAACCTGTCACTGAGAAAATATGCCAACCAAAACAGCAATGCGAATTTGATCAGTTCAACAGACTGTAAGGAAAGTCCGCCAAAACGAATCCAACGATGGGCTGGATAGTCAGTTGTAACTGGTGATACCAATGCGACGACAGTGGCTACTGACGCAACAATGATCAAAGGCCGAAGCAGCTGGCGCCAATGACCAAATGGAATATTTGCCGCTACTACAAAACCTGCCAGCCCTATGAGGATTGCCAGGACTTGTTTACTGATATAGTAACTTTCGTTAACGTTTTTTTGGGCGGCCAACCCGGGACTGATGGCATAAACCACAATCAATCCAATGGCCAGAAGCACAACTGACAAAAGCACTAGTATGTAGTCCGGCCGATGACGCCTGGGGGTACTTGCGCCAAATACCGCGGGCTTTCGACGGTTTGACCATTGTGCCATCATACACTGCTCTCAGGAACAAACTTCAAACAGCAAACAGCAAAGTTCAAATTTTTTGAGTTTGAGTTTTGGTGTTTGTTTGAAGTTTGATTATTGATGTTTGATGTTTTCACTATGAGGCGGTTCTCCCTATCAGGTAAACGATCAGCCCCAACACGGTAGATACTTGGCCAACCACCCAAAAGCGCATGGTAACTTTGGCTTCCGGCCAACCAATAGCTTCAAAATGATGGTGAATTGGTGATGAACGAAAAACTTTCTTGCCATGGCGAAGTTTGCGTGACACGCGATTAATGATCACTGAACCAGTCTCTGCTACGTACACTAGCCCAATCAACGGCAACACATAAACCGTATCTGTCTGCATAGCGATCACACCCAGCGACGTTCCCAGGGCGAACGCGCCGACATCTCCCATGAAGAACCTAGCCGGGAAGATGTTAAACCACGTGTAGCTTAGTAGAACACCCACTGTCGTGGCACAAAACCCGGCTAGGGCATACTTCTGCTCTATCACACAGATTAATCCGTAGGCAGTAAACGATGAGACCAGTAACCCGCCAGCCAGGCCGTCCAAACCATCGGTGATGTTTACCGCGTTAGCTGTAGCTATCACCACAAACCAAAATAGTAATATGACCAAAATACCTATCTGCACTTCGCCCAGTACGGGCAATTGGATAGAAGTCACGTCTAATTTATCAAAGAACCACCAGCCCCCGATCAACGCCACAGCACTATGGAGGAAAAACTTGATCTTGGCACGCATGCCGCCAATGCCACCGTTGACACCCCGAATATTCATAAAATCGTCCAACAGCCCGATAGCACCGGAGCCGACCATTCCGGCCAGCGGCAACCAAGTTTGACTGCGGTCAATATTAAACACCAGCGTAACCAGTCCTGCCGAGATCACAAATATAATACCGGCCATGGTGGGGATTTGTCGTTTGTGTTTCTCAGCGTGCAGTTGCTTGTAGACACTGGCTTCCCCGCCCGACCAGGCGTCACTACGTTGCTTTTTCCACCATTTATATTTATAAGCCAGGGTTGTGTAAATCGGCGTGATGAACATGCTCAAGCTAAAGCCTAAAAAGCCTAGCAGTAATATCCGGATAACGGTTTCTGTTTCGACAACCAGCGAGATTGTTTCTATCATAATAGTTGCTCTATATTATACCTTAATTCTTTGGGGTTACTCCAAAGTTATCCATCAACATGGTTGCCAGGGCTGTAAAAATCGGGCCAGCAGCTTTGGAGCCGGCATAGCCAGCAATTTTTGGCTCATTTACCCGCACCACGATGACATACTGAACCTCATTTCCTCCGACAAAGCCATAGAACGTTCCGTTGTACCTGTCCTCGTAGTAACCACCCTCAGGCTTTGGAACCTGGGGTGTACCAGACTTACCACCAATGGAATATTCCGGCCTCAGCGACGCCATACCGAAAGTACGATGATTTTGAGAAAACGCGTATTCCATCAATTCCCTTGTCGCCTTGGAAGCTTCGGGGCTAACCACCCCGCTACGGACAATCTCTGGTTTTTGAATGTTTTCGGTATTGCCAGGCGCAGTTTTTTCAACCAGATGCGGGCGGTAGTAAGTTCCGCCGTTTACCACCGCTGCCAAAGCGACACCCATTTGCAGTGGTGTTGCCGTCATGCCCTGACCAAACGCCGTATTTGCAAACTGGATATTCAGACCAAAACCATTCACCGGATCTGGTATCGAGCCGCCGGTTTCATAACCTTGTTCTATCCCCGTAGGCTTGCCGAATCCATAATGATTAACCATGTAATCGTGCCAGGTTTTACGGGCTTTTTCATTGATCTCGCCGCCGCCCATTTGCATAAGCAGCCAGGTTGCACCAGTGTTTAGAGATTGGCGCAGTATGTCAGAGATGCTCTTGGTGGCCGCACCGCCGACTTCCACGACATTTGTTATCTTGGCGTCGCCGATCTGCCAAAAACCAGGATCATAATATGTGGTGTTTTTGTTGATTACACCCTGGTCCAGCGCCGCCGCAATTGTCAATGTTTTCATAATAGAGCCGACTTCTAATGGCGCACTAACTACGGCATTGGTGAACAAATTCGCATCTTCGGTTTTAAAAAATTCAGCCGGATGATACGTCGGGTAATTGGCCATGGCCTTGACCGCGCCGGTCTGGGCTTCGATGATCAAAGCGCTGCCAGAAGTTGATTTAGCATGTTCTAAACCAGACTTCAGGGCATCTTCCAGACCCTGTTGCATGCCGATGTCGATTGTCAGCAACGTTCGTTGCCCACTTTTGGGTTCTATACTCACGTTGTCTTTGTTGGCCGCTAATGGCACCCCACGAGCATCGGTAATCGCCTTCAGAAGACCTGGCGTGCCCTTCAATGTCTTATCAAGCGCCTGCTCAACGCCGTATTTTCCCTCGCCCTCGTCATTCACAAAACCCAAGAGTTGCGCCGCCATAGTTCCCTGAGGATAGGTCCTGTATGGCACTTCTCGCGTGCCGATGCCCTTTAAATCTAAGCCAGCTATACGGCTCTTCTGATCTTTGTCTAGTTTTTTCGCTAACACTACGTAGCGGCTTTTGGCCCTCATTTTGTCCTCATAATCTTGGACGTTTCCGCCAAGTACTTTTTGCACCTCCCCGGCCGTCTTGACTGGGTCTTTGATAAATTGCGGGTCAGCAAATAGCGTGTACTTGCTCTCATTCAGCACGATGGCCACTACACCTTCTCCGTTATGAGCTTCGATGACACCCCGCTGAGCTGGAATTTCGTATTCTTTTAGCTGGCCAGATATAGCCGCCGTTTGATAGTACTGGTGCCTGATAACTTGCAGATAGAAAAGCTTCACCACCACCACGCCGCATAAAACCAAAAGCAGCGCATACCACAAACGTATGCGCAAAAGTGATCGTGAGGGCGTGTGGACAGGCATAGGCATACACTAGTTGGACACGGTGCCTGATGAACCAACCGACACAAGGTTATTGGCTACTTCACTATTCTTGACCCTTTCGAGTGATTGCAGGCGAGCAGATGATATTTCTAGCTCATCGTGTTCTTCGGAGGCTTGGGTCTGTTGTTTCTGCAGTTCATTGATCCGGTAACCATAGGCATTGGTTTTGGTCACCTGAGTCAAGTACAGCAGTCCTAGTACGCAGGCCAACACAATCAGCATTATGGTATTGCTAACTGGACCGAGCGTCCGTTCTTGTACGTTAAAACTAGTTGTATTCTGATTGCGACCGCTGAACCGGCTACGGTTCATGGCCAGTGAGGATGAATATGTCATTTTGTCTCTTTTTGTTTTTATTTTTGGTGCCCCCCACCACAAGTTGCGGTGAGGGACTGCTCACAAAGTAGGTCAGCTAATGCGAACCTTTACCTTGTAGGCACGGGAGAGGTTTTTTACCTGAATAGGCATCCTCTTCTCCTTCTTGCCCCTTGCCTTTTCCGCTTCCGAGTAATCCGCCTCAGGCGGATTACGAGGGGGAGTGAAAAGGTGTGGGGTCTATTTATTTTTGTTTCGATACGGCGCGTAACTTCGCACTACGCGACCGCGGATTTAAAACTAATTCTTGTTTGCCTGCCATAACCGGTTGCTTGGTAAGCATCACGGCTTCAGCATCGTAGCGATTGCCGGTGATCTCGCCAAAATACTGTTTGACGATACGGTCCTCGAGACTATGGAAGCTGATTACGGCCAACCGCCCACCGGGTTTCAACAGTTCAAACCAAAGCCCAAGCGCGTGGCTCAGTTGCTCTAGCTCATCGTTGACGGCAATCCGAAGTGCTTGGAAAGTTCGAGTCGCCGGGTGTATCCGGCCTCTTCCTGGCCAGGCTCGTGCGACAATTTCGGCTACTTCGGTGGTGGTTGTCATGGGCCGATTGGCTACCAGCAATTTGGCGATTTTGTTCGCCTTTGGCTCTTCGCCATAGCGCCGGAGGATATCTGTCAGCTGACTTTCATCATAGGTGTTGACGATGTCGGCCGCAGTCTTTCCCTGGCCCTGGTCCATGCGCATGTCTAGCGGTCCGCTGTGACGGATACTAAACCCACGTTCGGCATTATTAAGGTGCGGTGACGAAACGCCTAAATCTGCCAAAATACAGTCAAACCGCTTTCCGCTTTCCAACAATTGCTTGCTGGCGCTGAGAAAATTGGTATGAAGTATTTGGACTGATCCACCGAAGCGTTTTTGGAGCTCATCGACCGCCTTCGCATCTCGGTCCACAAGCACTGTCGCTTCTGGTGCGTTCGTCGTTTCCAGAACTTTTGAAGCGTGCCCACCGTAACCTGCCGTCAAGTCGAGGTATGAATCCCCAGCTTTTGGGTCCAGATACTGTAACACTTCATTCAGAAGTACTGGTATGTGACTGCCCCCCGCCTTTTCCGAACCTAGCAGTCTGTTGCCAGATTGCTCAGCCTCGTGAAATGGTGATTGGGGTTTTGTCATATCTTCTTATTGTAGAAGATATTTACTATTTTGGTGATTTTGTTTTTGTTTTTGTTCAAGATCACCTATCCAGCAACCAACTTTTTGTTTTTTGTGTTGTTTTTGTTTTTGTTTACCCTCCTAAACTTTCAAAGAAAGTTTGGCGGGTGAATTCTTTACCGGTATGCGAGAGAAGTCCGTTGAGGCAAAAGCCTTAGAGATTTCCTTCACTGGTGAAGAACTAAGTTTGGAGAGACTTATGTGTGAGGTGGAGTTTTGGGAGGTGTTTTTAATGCAAGGTACAAAGGTTTTTTAGATGGTATGACCTTCAGCCCATCTGTTGGTTGCCAGACAATTGATCTCGAGATTGTCTAACTAAATTGTTAATGTACTACTCTGCTTTGGTGAGGCGCCAATAGCGCCCGACCCGTACAGCCACAACGTCACGGTCGATGCCGGCATAGTTGAGCAAGTGCTGTTCCAGGGTAATTCGGCCCTGCTTCTCGTCCAGAGAAGCCTCTGTCTTACCCATTCGGAACTGTAGGTTCAGGTCGGCCGTTTGTTCGTCCAGGATATTGCCCTGGAGTTGCGGCTCGACCAACTCGTCCCATACGGCCTTCGGGTACAGATGTAAATACTTCTGAAACCCTCGGCTTACCACTACCCCGCTGGTGAACTCGGCTCGAAGCTCGGTCGGTATTGTCAACCGCCGCTTGTCGTCAAGCTTCCTTTCGAAATAGTCTACCGTGGCCATTTTGTATAGTTGTGAATTAGTGGTTTTTTCTGCCCCTTACCTCTTTCGCTTCCTATGTCCGCCTCAGGCGGGTTACCAGGAAGAGTGAAAAGGTGTGGGATGTTTTTGTTTTCTATGGAAGACCTGGTTTTGATCTACCCACGATTACCCACTGACATGAGTGTACAACCCTATCCTACCCACTTGCAAGCTAAATATATAGAAAAAGTGGTGTTATTCGCACCACTTTTCCACAGTTTTGCTACTTTTTCGAATTACCCACAATATGTGGTGTGTTCGAGCTACGGCGAAACGCTAGGTTATTTATCTTCGTCAATTTTCTCAGGAACAATTAGTTCATCCCCCGGTTGTAGGCCGTTTCGGGCATCAGGCTGCTGTTTTAGAGAGTGTACTAGAGGTCGAACGTCAGCATCTGGACCGAGACGATCTCTTGCTATTTCCCACAGTGTATCTCCTGGTACAACTACATACTTCTCGGGTTGCGATTGCCGTTCTGGTGATACGTTGGCTCCATTGGCTTTGGCTTTGCTCTGGTCAAGAGCCATTTCTGCTACTTTTGCGCCGCCAAAAATTGTCGTGAAGGCTAACACAGCCGCACCAAACCTACGAGCAGCATAGTTTGGTTGACGTTTGTTTGGGTTGGGGCGAAAGTTTGTGTCTAATACTTGATCCATGAATACATAGTAGCATAAGCGTGCTGGATTGTCAACTATATTCAACTAGAGATACGATGTTGGGTTACTGTAAACGCTTGATGGTTTCAGCAAACCATTTGGCACTCGGCCGGATGGTCCGCTTCATGCCATGCTCTCGATCAACGGCCACCAGCCCAAACTTCGGCCACCAACCCTTTTCCCATTCAAAATTGTCCAGCAAGCTCCAGTAGAAAAACCCCCGCAGATCCACGCCCTCACTGATCGCTCGCTCCATAGCAACGATACTCTCCTCCAGCCACCAACGCCGGTACTGATCCTGGGAATCAGCCACACCGCTTTCGGTCACGATAATCGGTTTTTTGTAGTGTGCCCAGGCCCGCAGTAACAGAGGGTACAAACCTTCTGGTTCCATGTACCATCCGGTATCACTCAGCGGCACCTTGGGGTTTTCGCGTTTCATAAGTCCGGTATAGTAGTCGCTGAAATAATAATTAAACCCGACGAAATCCTGATGTTTGCGAATGCGGTTGAGGAAAAACCAGTTCCACCAGGCGCGCATGATTTTGGTCGAAATTTCGTCGAAAATGTTGTGGGGGTGTTTGCCCTGGATGTTGGCCAGCTGGATTGCGACACCAATTTGGAGCTGTGGATTATGGTGTTTTAGGATTTTGTAGGCTTTGCGGTGAGCCTTTATTTGATTCCATGTAACTACGCAAGCCAGCGCAAAATTCTTTTTGTTTGGTGGCCAGAGCCCGATTATGTAGCCGAATGTCGCATAGACATTAGGCTCATTTATGGTGATGGCATAATTGAGCTTTTTGCCAAACTCGGTTGCCAGCCTATCTACATAACGATTCCAATATTGAAGGTTCTGACGCTTTTCAAAGCCGCCCTTTTTCGCCAGCCACGTAGGCATGGTGTAATGCCACAGGTTTAGTACCGGCTCAATTCCTAAGTCGCGCAGCTCGTCAATATAATCGTGATAATGCTGGATGGCTTCCTCGTCCCACTTGCCTTCTTGCGGCTCAACCCTGGCCCATTCGATACCGAACCGAAAAGCGCTGAGATTGAGTTCCTTCAACAACTTGAAGTCTTCTTTGAATCGGTTGTAGTGGTCTACGCCTCGGCCGGAAACGTAGTTGTTTGGGTCAGTAGCATTTGGTTTGATCGTTTCCCAGTTCGGTATATTATCATTTGTAGATGTAACTCCTTCGCTTCTTTTGGCATCATCAGCAAATTGCTTGGCGTGCGCCAACTCCCATTCGGTCCAATCGTTGATGTTGCCACCCTCGACTTGGTGAGCAGAAACACTGGCTCCCCACAGGAAACTTTTGGGAAAATTATTGTTTCTGTTGCGCAAATTCTGATCCATATAGTAACTGCATTATATAGGACTTTCGCACTTTTGCGGGGAGGTATAGTTACATTGCGTTACCGAGGCATAGAATGTTGCCATCTGGGTCTTTGAACCAGGCTGCTTTCATCGGACCCATGACATGGACATCGCCCTCGACAGTAACCCCAGGCATGTCATAGTGCTCAAATGTTACGCCCTTGCTCTTCAGATCGGCAATGGCTTCTTCTAGGCTATCTACCTCCCATGAGGCAGAATTGGCTTTATTGGTACCGGCGTATTCGGATGGATAGACAAACATTTTGCTGTCACCACTTTTATACATAATGCCGCCTGAGTTTTCATCAATTTTTGTAAGTCCTAGTGTGTTTTCATAAAAATCTTTGGCCTTGTTTAGATCCTTGACCGCCACTATGGCGTGGATATTATTTATTCCCAACATAGTACCCTCCTTTAATTATGGTTTCATTATACACCTAAAGTGCTATCTCGTGGTGCGGGGATGTTTGCGATGATCGTGATAGGCCAGGAGTTTGCGCGATTGATCTAGTCGTTCAATGTAGGATTCGTATTTGTTGTAGAGGTTAGAATAATGCCCGCCTGGTGTGAGCAGTTTTAGCAGTCTGCCTTTGCCTTCTAGATATTCGACTAGGCTGAAGAAGTCGCCATCGCCAGAGACGATGATTGCCTTGGAATAATTCGGCATTTCTTTCATAGCCCACAGCACCAGATCGGCGTCAATGTTACCTTTCACAGGCTTCTTGTCTTCTTCTTTTTTGTCCTCAGCCTTTTGTTCTCCAGCCTCAGCCCTGACGCGTGTCATATCGAAAGTCGGCTTGAGCACAATCATATAGCCGGAATCATGTAGTTGTTCATACATGGCCTCGTTTTCCGGCACATAGCCGATGAACATATAGGCCTTGCCCACCCCATGTTTGTCGCTCAGAAACTGCCGGAACTTGCGCCAATCCATCTTCCAGCCATAACGCTGCACGCTGACATTTAGGTTTTGACTATCTATAAAAGCATAAACCGGTTTGGTTGATTTCTGTCTCATACTCCTAATAATAACACTATGGACAGCGGACCGGCATGCACCTAGTTCTAGAACTTAGAGCTAATCCACACCTATCTGTTAGCTGTGGACTAGCTCTTAGGGAATTTAGGGCTCCTTGATATCGTGAATATAATACGCTATAGCGTATTATATTCACGATTTTGATGGGGCATTACTGCATTTTGAGCCTAGACACGAAACTCGTATCAGATTGCGTCCTCTCCGAAATGCTTCCTGAGTCTGGAACGTATCGAGCCGGGATGACGGCCAAACTGTTCCGTCATTTTTTTGACTGTGACTGGCTTGCCATCAGCAAACAAGCTAACCAGCTTTCTGTCATCGGCCTCACTCCATGGCCGATAGGCATTAGGGTATTTTTCTCGCATTCGATCCAGCTTTTCGCTCCACGTTCCGGCCTTGGGTGGTTTTTTGATCTCCTCCTTGTCTCTGGCCTTGGCTAATTCCCGCAAAAATTCAAATACCCCGGCGTGTTCCTGGGACTTTGTACGCAGCTGTTTGTCGATGTTCAGCGCCTCCGGGCTAACTCGCAAAGCCATCTGGTTGATGCCTGCCAGGCTGAGCGTATCCAGACTACGCACTCTAGACAGAGCCACGTAACCCATGCCCTCGACAAATGCCCTCCGCAAATCTATCCGCGCCGCATCGAGCGTCATACCCTGGCTCTTGTGTACTGTGATGGCCCAGGCCAAACGCAGCGGAATTTGGCTCAGAGATGCTCGTTTTTTGTCGCCGTCTCGCAGCTCCCAGGTCTCTGGCGTAATGACAATTTTGCGACCATTCCTCAGCTCTACGATTGGATAATTGCTGTCCGGTTCAAACCCCTTCACAATGCCCAAGGACCCATTAGCGTATTTCTTCTCAGGGTTGTTGCGTATACACATGACAAGCGCGCCTACTTTTAGCACCAGTCTGTCGCTGGCCAGACAGGACTTTTTCAGCCCCTGCACATAGGCCGCTTTGCCGGTTGTCGTCATGTCAAAGGAATGTTCCTCGCCAGACAGCTGGGATAATCGCTGGTTATTAATCCTGTCTACATCGACATTAGTGGTGTGCAGTTCGGTTGCTTCCTCAAAAGGGTCCAGGGCTTGCCTACGCGACAGCAACAACTCGGCATGACGGCGACGCAAATCTCCGGCCCGCATGGCGTTCAATATATCCAGGAAGGCCGGATCATTTTGACGATGCTGCTCGCTCAAATAACAAATGACCGGATCAAGCTCTTTCCAGACACTAGCGTTCACCACGAACGCACCGGGCGGTTGACCGCCACGAGTAACCGGTGGCAGTTGGAAAAAATCGCCGCATAAAACAACCTGGATACCGCCAAACGGCTTGTCATTGCCCCGAACTTTGCGAGCGATCCAGTCCACCATGTCCAGGCGATAATCATGCAGCATGGAAATTTCATCTATAACCAGCACATCAGTTTTGGTGATGGTATCAGTCCGGCTCTTTAGCAAGTTGCGATGGAAATCTTTGGGCAGAGAGTCGTGGATACCGATGCCGCTCCACGAATGAATCGTGTTGCCGTTCAGGTGCGTAGCAGCCAGTCCGGTCGTGGCCGTCACGGCTACGTGCTTGCCGCTGTGTTTGGCGCGCCGGATGAATTCGTTCAACACATATGTTTTGCCAGAACCTGCCGGTCCGGTCAGCAGAGCGTTTTTGCCCGCCAACAAAATTTCCAATGCTAAAACTTGATCCATATCCTTAAATCATAGCACTTTGAAACACAGATATTAGCCGGTTTTGTGGGAATCACAACTTTCGCACTTAGCCCCTTATGCACTGGCTTTGCCAGTGACATCGGGGCTGGAGCGAAAGTTGTGGGAATGTGCCTTCAGCCAGGCGGCGATCACCGGAATATCCAGATGCTCCACGGCTACTCGCACTGCGAAATCTTCCAGCTCGTCATCACTTAGTTGTGTGGTGTCGTAACCATTCAAGTTTAGAAACACCAGTGCGGACATAATTCCGGTTCGCTTATTGCCGTCGATGAACGGATGATCGGCGATGCTTCCCCTGAGCAAAAACGCAGCTTTTTCAAAGATTGTCGGGTAAAGTGCCTCTCCGAACACTTCCTGACGCATACCGACCAAAGCCGATTCCAGGCGTCCCCTGTCCCGCGTTCCTTGAGAGCCACCAGAAGCATCGATAATCTGTATATGGATGAGTTCTAGATCATCCATATCTAGAAACTTCATCTCTGATTCAGATTTTCTAAGGCTTTCTTGTGCCTTGTGATCAGTTTTTGCGTAAGCTCCACAATCTCAACTTTGTGATCCTCTACAGGTATAACCGGCTCCGCGGTAATCCGAACATCCTGGCCTATTTTAAGGCCATCATTTTTCAGGTCACGCGCTGGTAGTGTTACCCCTGCACTGGAGCCAATTTTGATGATTTTTTGGATGGTGTGTATAGTCATACTTTTATACTACCTAAATTACAATAATATTACAATAATACTCTAATATTTTGGTTATTAAACACCGAGACAGCCGATGATCAGTAGGTCATGCTCACCACAAAACTATAGCTCCCGCAAACCTCGTTTATTCAGATACGAAAAATCTTCTTGTAGTTTTTTTGCAATAGTAGGTGTATTGTTGAGTTATCACTATTTTAAGTGGAGGGTCCTATGGACGAGGTTAACAACCTCACCGACAGGTTCCAAGACTCAGTCGATGAGTTGTGGGACGCTGTGGGGGGTTATTTGCCAGAGCTTTTAGGAGCGCTGGTTTTAGTCGTGGCGGCTTTGTTGGTTGCAAAGCTGGCACAGGCAGTGGTGGAAAAAGTTCTAAATTTCGCTGGTGTTGACCGGCTGACCAAAAACACACAAGTAGCTAAATCACTAAAAACAGCCGAGGTAAGCTTGGATGTCGTAACAGTTGCCGGCCGGATTGCTTTCTGGATCGTCATCTTGATCTTCACCCTTACCATCGCGGATGTACTGCAGCTCTCAGCTATGAGCGATGTCATCGGCGATTTGGTAGCGTACTTGCCTAATGTACTGGCAGCGGTGATCATCCTGATCATCACAATTGCCGGTGCCCGGCTAGTTCGTGATGTCTTGTCAGCGTCACTCACCCGCCTGCGGGTGGACTTCGGCGCGCAAGTGTCTGCTGTAGCATTTTATGTGCTGGCAGTGTTCGGCTTTGTAATGGCAGTTGATCAGCTCGGTTTTGATACAACCGTTCTGACAGCCAATATTACAGTTGTCGTAGCTGGCGTGTCACTCGCCCTTGCCCTGGCCTTTGGCCTTGGTGGGCGCGATACTGCAGGCAAAATCGTAGAAGGCGTTTACGCCAACCTGCGAAGCACCAGCAAAAAGCGCTAGAAATTTCGTTTAGAAATTGTAAAAGAACTGCCCTAACCACGCAGTTCTTTTTATATTGTCCTTAATCATAGCATGTCTATGTTGACGATTTTGTTTCGGGATTTATGGCCGCCGACTATTCTTACGTGAGACTTTGGAACATCGTAGTAGTCGGCCAGAATCTCAATTACCGCGCGATTTGCTCTGCCTTCTACAGCCGGCTCACTGACATAGACCAGTAACTCACCGGTTAGGCTGGGCTGAACTAACGAACCTTTCTTGCTCCCTGGCTTAACCCGAACGTCTACCTTCATCTGGCTTCATTTTCGGCAAGCGTGCCCAAAAATATTTTACCCAAACTCCTAAATAATTCTGGAGAGCCTGAAGGAATCGAGTCAAAAATATCATCCGGGCTGCGTTCAAAACATCTATCAAAACGGTAATAGTTGCTATCGTCTTGCCGCACAATATATCCTAGGCCATAAAGCGTAGCCATGCCTCGAAATACCGTTTCTGAATCACCATGGTAGTGGTTCGGTTTGATCCTAAACCTTAGATCAACGTCAGCAACTTCTCCGGCTTCAATTCGATCATACAGGTTTTTATAGGCTGCATGGAACGCCGCATCTACACGCCTATCACCAGAACGCAAGATCATACCGGCATCAACCTCCGAGGCGGCATTGAGCGTACCGATCATAAAGTCCAAATCCGTCATCCGTTCCGACCAAACTATTTTGCTCATCTCGCTTAAATAATAACATCAACTATTGGTTATTATCTAGATTGATCATCCTGCCCAATTAATAGCGCGCAATCCTCATCATCACAATCAATGTAGTAAATATCCACTCTTTTACGACCTTCAGTACCCTCCATGACCTTGTAGCGAAGTGATAGCACACACTCGCCTGCCTTGGGGCATATTTGGCGGGTGGCATAGTACCGTCGTGTACTTAACTCACTGGCGAAGCTTAGCTCCTGGAAGCTCACTTTTTCTCCCGGAGAGGTAACTATATGCGCTTCACCTGATTCTGGATGATCATTGAACATAATCAAAAATATTATAGTTTATTGTGATGAGCTGCAGACTCAATGTCTAGGATAATCTGGGGGCGTCACTCGTTCGACCTGCAATATTATTCCACCAGTCTGACCAAAGAAACGCCGGGCTGTTTCTCTTTGAGAATCATACGTAGATTTAATTTGGTCATTATGTATTAGAATCGGGAAATCAGGGGATGAAGGCAAACTAATATTGAGGTCTCCGTATTCACTAACCTCCGCACAAGGTTCTTGGGAATTATTTTGTATTTCTATAGTTGTTCGAGAGAGATGCTTAATCAAACCGCTCGTAACCGAAAGGAATCCACGCTCAGCCAATGCGTTTGATTCTTTTGGGTTAAGAATAATCTCCATTGTGCCGGCAGTTTCGTGTTGAATATCCATGTGCTATTCCTTGAGTTCTAAAATTATATTCTCTATATTTATTCGTTTTTGTTCTGTTGTGTCTCGGTCTCTGATCGTAAC
>CAYGDJ010000003.1:0-18304 GCA_964348625.1 uncultured Candidatus Saccharibacteria bacterium
GTATTTTGGCGATGATGCAGACCTGGCGCTGCGGGCAACCTTCAATAACGACCGCGTGGCCGAATACGCCGAACTTATCGTCCTAGTACTACCGATAGTGCTGACGGTTGTGTTCCTGCGCAACTCGTTATCAAAGGGCAAAATGGTCCTACACTTTATTCCGTTAGCAGTGATGGGTTTAGTGGTTGCCGGCTTTGCCCTACCGCTGTTGCCAGAGACAATCAAGGGCCAAGTGGAAGCCACCAGAGCCGGCGGGGAATTACTGCGGGCTAGCGATGTGATAGTTGGGGGCGTGGTGCTCCTGCAGCTCATCACCCTTTGGCTAACCGGTCGCCCAGAAAAGGGTTCCAGCAGAAAACACTAAGAAAGCAAAAATCCAAGACAAAATCTCTGGATCTTAATCTGGAGGGCCCAGTGAGACTTGAACTCACGACACCCTGCTTAAAAGGCAGGTGCTCTAACCAGCTGAGCTATGGGCCCGAATTAATGCGTTTACAATAAACGGATGTTTAATTTGTTAATGTTAACTTAACTTATGTCGCTGGTTAGAACACAAGTGCTCACTATTGATTTTGTCCGCCTAGGCGGACGCCAGCTGAGCTATGGGCCCGGAAAATTAACTCCTTACATTATCCGTATTTTCCTTGAAAAGTCAATCTGAGCTACACTTAACTTAATGCAATGGGGAAGTTTCAGGTTTCGGCGGACAACTGTAATGATGGTAGGTTTGGCTAGTTTTCTGGTGGGTTTGGGCGTGGGCAAGGTATTGCCTATTATGAGTTTCGTCTGGGTGTTGATCTCCTTGCTATTTTTGGCGGTGACAGTTAAGAAAATGAGGAGCATAGTAATAGTAGCAAGCGTCTTGTTTGGATTTACGTTTGGATGTTGGCGTGGAGCACAGTTTATACAGCAAATCGGTCCGTACCAAGAGTTGTATGGGCTAGAAGTGTTGCTGCATGCTACGGCGGCCAGTGACGGCACATACCAGGACGGTCAACTGACATTTGATGTTGGTCAGGTAGAATTCGTGCAGCCACGACCGATGGCTCTGCCGGGAACCGTGAAAGTCCAAGCCCTCGGTATGACCGCCGTAAACCGCAGTGACCGGCTGGAAGTAAAGGGCAAATTGTACCCGACGGGCGGCTCGCGCCAAGGCAAAATTTCCTACGCCAGTGGCCGTGTGCTACAGCGTAGTAACAGTTGGGTTGAGACCCTGCGGCGGAAATTTGTGGCCGGTATGCAAACCGCACTGCCCGAACCGCATGCTTCGTTTGGCCTGGGTATTTTGATAGGTCAACGCAATACTCTACCTGAAGACACGCGGGAGCAATTATCCATCGTAGGTCTGACTCATATCATCGCTGTTTCGGGCTACAACCTGACGATCATTATTGATTTCGTTCGTCAGAAGCTAGGCAAAGGTTCGAAGTATCAAACGCTGGTATTTTCATTGCTACTAATAGGCGGCTTTCTGTTGATCACTGGTTTTAGCGCGTCAATTGTCCGAGCAGCGATCGTCAGCAGCCTAAGCCTTGGGGCATGGTACTACGGACGGAAATTCCGGCCGTTGCTGATCCTGCTGCTGAGCGGCGCGCTGACAGCCGGCTGGTATCCGGTCTATATATGGTCGGATATCGGGTGGTATTTGTCATTCCTGGCCTTTTTCGGCGTTTTGATAGTAGCGCCGTTGCTCACCAAGCGGTTCTGGAAAAAGCAGCCGTGGGGCATCATGCCGATCATCATTGAAAGCGGTTGCGCTCAGATCATGACAGCGCCGCTGGTCATGTATATCTTCAAGGAAGCTTCGCTGATCGCACTACCGAGCAATATGCTCATTGTTCCACTGGTGCCGTTTGCGATGTCTTTTGTGTTCATTGCCGGACTGGGCGGCATGCTGGCCTCACGGATTGCCGGCTGGCTAGCCTGGCCGGCGTACCTACTGCTGAGTTACATATTGGAGATTGTTGAATTGTTGTCCCGGGTGCCGCGGGCGCTTATCAAGCTGCCGCTGCCATTTGGTCTGATGATAATTTTCTACGCATTGATCGTGGCACTGTGTTGGCTTTTGTGGGTGAAAACCAAACCGAAATATGCTACAGTAACAGATGAAATATCGGAGTTTGAAAAATGAGCGGTCATAGTAAGTGGTCAACGATTAAACGCCAAAAGGGTGCCAAGGACGCGGCCCGCGGGGCGGTGTTTACCAAACTGGGCAATGCCATCGCCGTTGCTGCCCGTGGTGGCGATGACCCAACCACTAATTTCAATCTGCGCCTGGCCATAGACAAAGCCAAGGCAGCTAATATGCCACTGGCCAACATCCAGCGGTCGATTGACCGTGGCTCCGGCAAGCTTGGCGGTGCTCAGATACAAGAGGTTATGTATGAGGGTTATGGTCCGGGCGGGGTAGCGATCCTGGTGGAATGTGCTACCGACAATATCAACCGGACATATCCAGAAGTTCGCCTGGCGTTTTCCAAACACGGCGGCAACATAGCCGAGAAAGGTGCTGTGGCGTTCCAGTTTGACCGCAAGGGCATGATCCGGGTCGCCGGTGTTGGCGATGATTTGCTGCTGCAAGCCCTAGAAGCCGGCGCCGAAGACATGCAAGAAGAAGGTACCGAATCAATCGTTTACACCGATCCAAAAGAATTAGCCAAAGTCCGGACCAACCTACAATCAGCCGGCATTGAAATCCTGGATGCCGAGCTAACGTTCGTTCCGCAAAATACTATGGAAGTGACCGATGCGGCCACGGCCGGCAAAATCATGCGGCTGATGGACGCCCTGGAGGATGTCGACGACGTCAGTGCCACGCATGTGAATTTCGACATCCCCGAAGAGCTCATGGCTTCCTAGTTAATTAATTTGACTAAGTTTTGACACGATAGACGCATTAATAGTACGATCAGATTATGAATCGGAGGGGTCTGACAACATTGCTCGGCGTGGTTGTTTTTTTATTGCCACTGGCAAATTTTTCGGTCGCCGCGTCTAGCTCTACACCACTAGTCATTAGTGAAGTTATGACTGGTGGCAAGTACGAGTCTGATGCCGAGGACGGGCAGATTGAATTCATAGAAATACATAACCAAACAGCAGACGAGCTAGATATAACCGGTTGGAAAGTCCAGTACTTTGCCGCCGCTCGACTGGATGTGACTGATCCCACGTCGACGCCAACGAGTGATCGTGAAATTGTCCTAGATGGCAAGATCGAAGGTTTTGGTTACGTGCTGCTTGGGCATCATGGGAAAATCGCCGATGCTGATGTTTACTTTGGCGAAGGGGACACTAGCACCAGTGGCTGGCTAGCCAAAACCGGTGGGCATGTAAGGATTATCAATTCAACAGCAACCGAAGTTATCGACCGGGTAGGCTGGGGCGGTAGCGGTACCAAACAGCCCGAAACGCAGCCAATCACTGCACCGGATGCGGGTAGTTCGATCCAACGGCTGAGCGATCCGAATACCAGCGACCTGCTGGTTGATACGGACGATAACTCCCTAGACTTTGTTGTGTTACCCGAACCCACGCCGATCGGCGGGGCGTTGATCACTGAGGCCGAAGAGCCACCCACTGACGAAGAGCCAGGGTCTCCAACTGATCCAGAGTCCGAAGAAGCACAGCAATATTACGGTCTTGTCATCACCGAATTGCTGCCCGATCCGGGTTCCCCGAAACTTGATAGCGCCGATGAGTTCGTGGAGCTATATAACCCCCAGCCATTCGAAGTCAATCTGAAAGATTACGTGCTTTACACTGGCAGTACGACATCTACCTACAAATACGTACTGCCAGACGGCACTTTACAACCGGGCGAATACAAGGCATTTTATTCATCGGGCAGCAAACTAACTCTGGTAAATAGTACCGGCTATGCCTGGTTGACGACACCTGACGGAACACTAATAAGTGAAACAAGCTGGTACGCCGAAATCGGCACCGAAAAATCCTGGGCACTTATAGATGATCAATGGCAAGTTACCAACGTACTGACGCCATCGGCGGCCAATGTAGCGGCGGTTGGCAATGGCTATGGCGGGGTCGAAGAGGAGGATTCAGTACTCGCAGCCTGTCCTGAGGGAAAATACCGCAACCCGAGCACTAATCGGTGTAAAAATGTTGAGGCTGAAGAAGCTTCATTAGTGGCATGTAAACCAGGACAGCAGCGTAACCCAGAAACCAACCGTTGCCGATCCGTCCTGGCCGCCAGTAAAACACTGACGCCTTGCAAAGTCGGTCAGGAGCGCAACCCGCTGACCAACCGTTGCCGAAACATTGCGGGAGTTGGCGTAGAACTCAAAGATTGCCAGGCAGGATACCAACGAAACCCAGAGACCAATCGCTGCCGCAAGGCCCAGGCAACTCTCGCCAAAACTCAAGTGAAACCAGATAGTAATTCCGAGTTTATAAGCGGTCTGAACTACGGAGTTTTGGGGCTGGTGTCATTCGCTGCTGTCGGCTACGGTGGCTACGAATACCGCCACGACTTTCTGAATACGTGGCAAAAGCTGCGCAAAAGATTTATCAAAACAGGTTAGAATACATACATGAGGATACTCGGTATAGATCCAGGCATCGGAATCCTAGGCTTTGGGGTGATTGAGCTTGATGATAAAGGCAAAGCAAAACTGGTTGATGCTGGGGTTATTCGCACAGCTTCTAAACAACCAGACAGTGACCGTTTGCTCACTATTTACGACGAGCTGCATGAAATCATCACAGAATTGAAGCCGGATGTGATGTCGGTAGAGAAGCTGTTTTTTGCCCAAAACGTAACGACGGCGATGAGCGTATCGCAGGCGCGGGGTGTAGTTTTGCTCTGCGGCAAGCAGCATGGGCTGGAGCTGTTTGAATATACACCACTGCAGATCAAGCAGGCACTGACTGGCTATGGCCGGGCCGATAAGAAACAAATGCAAGAAATGGTTAGAGTAATCCTTGGTCTCAAAGCAGTTCCCAAACCAGACGATTGCGCCGATGCCCTAGCCGCCGCCATTTGCCACTCTATGCAGAGCAGCATAGGATTATAAAACCTCAGTAGCTTATTTACTGGTCAGCTAATTCCCAGTGAATTTCGTCAAGCATTTCTTTATGGCCCTCATAATCACGCACAAATTCAAGATATTGTTGTTGTGAAGGGAACAGCTCCAATATTTTTGCCGGTCGAACCCATTCAGCATCTGCTTGGCCGAGGTAATACCTCAGGCTGGAATAAGGATACTCTTCCCAATCCCATGGATTTAGATGTATGTAGCGAGAAATATGGTCCAGGTAGTCATCATCACTAATACGACTTGCTCTATAACGACTCTGGAAAACAGGGCCGACCCGCTTGTATCTCGTATTGAAATACATGCCGTAGCTCGTCATTAGCGAGCGCATGAACTCCGTCATGGCTCGTTCGTCCTTCTGATAAACCAGCAGGTGTATATGGTTAGACATCAGACAGTAGGCAAGGAGCTTGAGCCGCTTGTAGTAATGTGGATACAGGCCATGTCCGGATTGTTCAGCTGGTTTCTTCGACAGGTAACGTTTAAGCAAACTCAAGAAACTACGATAATCTTTATCGTCTAGAAATACCGGCTGTTTAGCAACACCGCGAGAGTAGATGTGGTAAAACTCATTTGGGCCATACTCTTTGACAATATTCTTCCCTGGCATACCTAGAGTTTAGCTCAGGGTCGGACCCTGAGCAAGTTTTAGTGAGCTTTAGAGCTTTTACCAGATACAGCTCAGGGTCCGACCCTGAGCAGGAGGGGGTGTGAGATAATGAGGCTTGTGATTGCGACATTAACTGGCACAGTTGCCGAAAAACTGGCAGAAATTCTTATTTTAGAAGTAGCTGGTGTTGGCTACGCTCTCCTGGTAACAAACGAAGACTTTGGCCGTTTGACTGTCGGCAACACGGCAAAAGTGTACGTCTATGAGCACATACGAGAGAGCAATTATGACCTCTATGGTTTCTTGACGCTGGACAGCAAGCGGTTATTTGAACAACTCCTGGACGTAAACGGCGTCGGGCCGAAGATGGCTTTGAATATTTTGGGAGTAGGTACGCGTGACGCGGTGCGGGCTGCCATAGCGGCTGGTGACACTAAGTTTATCCAAGCGGCGAGCGGCGTAGGCAAGCGAGTAGCCGAACGGGTGGTGGTGGAGTTGAAGGACAAAGTAGGGCTGGTTAGCGGCGAGGGTGCGACTGGTTTCCTGCAAGGCCCAGCATTGCAAGACGAGGCCGTGCAGGCTCTAGTGGCGCTGGGCTTTACCGCCCAAGACGCCGGTTTAGCTTTGCAGAAAATTGACGACAAACTCCCCACAGAAGAGCGGATTAAGCTAGCTTTGAAAGTGAATGTACGATGATTGATCGGATTATACAAAGTGACGTGCCAGCTGATGACCCACGGGAGCAGGAGCTGGAAATTACTCTGCGGCCGAGAGATTTTGCTAACTATATAGGGCAGGAAAGGTTGGTAAAAAACCTCAAATTGGCGATAGCGGCGGCAAAAAAGCGTGGTGAACCGATAGACCATATTTTGTTATATGGACCACCAGGGCTGGGTAAAACCACTACAGCTAGCGTGATCGCCCACGAAATGGGCGCTAATATCCGAATTACCAGCGGGCCGGCCATTGAGCGAGCCGGTGATTTGGCCAGTCTGCTAACCAACTTGCAGGACGGTGATATTTTGTTTATCGATGAAATCCATCGCTTACATCGCTCGGTAGAAGAAGTGCTATATAGCGCCATGGAAGATTTCAAACTGGACATTATGCTTGGCAAAGGCCCAAGTGCCAGGAGTCTGCGTTTGGATCTGCCAAAATTTACGCTGATTGGTGCTACGACTAGGACCGGCGCGCTGGCGGCACCGCTGCGTGATCGGTTTGGTTTGCAGCACCGGCTTGAGTTTTACACCAGAGAGGAGATAGCTCAGATTATTATTCGGGCAGCCTCTATACTGAAGGTCAAAATTAGTCCAGAAGCCGCCGAACACCTGGCTGAGCGAGCCCGTTTGACACCCCGTATTGCAAACAGATTGCTCAAACGGGTAAGGGATTATGCCGACGTAAATGGTGATGGTATCATCGATCAAACTATTGCCAACCAGGCACTGGCCTTGCTGGAAATAGATGCCTTGGGTCTTGATCCGGCCGATCGCCGAGTGCTCGAGGCAGTCATAGAGCATTACGATGGAGGCCCTGTCGGGTTGGATACCATCGCCGCCCTAACAGGGGATGAACGTACGACCATCGAAGATTTCTATGAGCCCTACATGATGCAGATAGGTTTGCTGGAGCGAACACCTAGGGGTCGCAAAGTGACGCATAAGGCCTATAAGCATCTCGGCAAAAAACAAGATACTGGTGATCAACCAACACTGGTATAATTTGACGCATGCATACAAGTACCCCACATAGAGACGCCACAGCCAAACGTCTCAGCAGCTTGGGTCGGCGGTTTTTTCATTTCATAGAGTTCGACGAGAACGAAGAATTGATGTTAGAGATTCGTAAACACCCGTTCGGGCTGGTCGGGATTTATTTAACTGGCTTTCTGGTAGCCATAGCGGTTCTAGCTGTCATGCTGGGGCTGAATTACGTGTTGCAGGATGGATCATTTGCGGAGCTTAGGTTTTTGCAGCCGTTAATTGTCATCACGAGTGGACTTATTGCCATTGGCGCACTCATAATAACGGCCATTAGTGCCTACTTATACCAAAGCAACGTCATTTTTGTCACATCAGAAAAGATCGCCCAAGTCCTGTACAAAAACATCTTAGATCGTAAAATTTCCCAGCTAAGTATTGGTGATGTTCAGGATGTTACGGTGACCCAAAAAGGCTTGTTCGCGCGGATTTTTCACTACGGTACGCTGGTGATTGAAACAGCTGGCGAGCAGCAAAACTACACCTTCTCGTTTGTGCCTAACCCCTACCAAAGTGCTCGGGGCATAGTTAGTGCTCATGAAGAAAATCTCAAACGCTACGGTAACTAGATACTAGATCTTAGATCTTAGAGCTTAGAGCTTAGATCTTGGAATATCAACACCAATTAGTTAATTTCTGAGATCTAAGATCTATTCCGAGAAGGGGTTGCTGCGGGCTTGGTTGAACAGGGACTGCACCTGGACGTTTTGGTCTTCGAGGGCTTCGAGCCTGGCGGCACTTTCTTCGTCAATCTTTGGTCGGGTAATGGTCTCCAGTCGTTCGGTGACGGAGTCCTGGTTTGGCTCTGACTGGGCAAGTTGATTGATCCGCAGTATCAGAAACGCGTACATCAGACTAATACTTAGGATGAACAAAATTGCGGCGAATTTCCGAAGGCGGTTTAGGATACCTGATAATTTGGCTAGTATGGCTTTGATGTTTAACTTCATGGCTTGATGTATACCGTTAAATCTAGTGTAAATGACAGAAGTGAATTGCTGCGGGATGTTTGCTTTGGTCGAACGGTTATGCCGCTCACCTGTGAGGTGCGGCGATTTTGTTCCAGGCGCTCTAGGAAACGGTTCAGTTGGGCGTAAGTGACGGAGGGCGGTGTGCTGGGGGTCTCGACAGTTATACTTAGTTGGAAGACGCCATTTATACCGGAAACAGGTGTCACTTGGCTCAATAATGGAGCGGCTGGTGTTGCCTTTGTCTCTGATGAGTCGTCGGATTCGGTCGAATCGGTTGTTGGTTTGGCGGCTGCTTGTTTCTGGCCAAGGTTGGAAGCCGGAAAGGCGATGCGCTCAATATTGATGCCCGATTCCTCGGCGATATTGATGATTTCGCGTACCGTTTTGGCCTGATCCTTCTCCTGAGGAACGACACTCTTGGCGATAGTCTCTAGTTCCGAGTATTTTTCTATGTCTTTTTTTGCTTGGCCAACCGATGTTTGCTGGATATCGATGACTTGGTTCTGGAGTCGTAGCTCGGTTAGCTCGGAGGCCTTTTTCTGTAGTATGCCGTTGGCCCCATAAGTTGCCCCGATCACGCCTAGCCCCAACAAAACCACTAGGCCAAGCATAATGTAGAAAACACGCTTTGAGTTCATCGGGCGGTGCCTCCTTTGCTTGAAAGGAAGGTAAAGCTGTTGTTGTCGGCAAACTGGGCGCGTAGAACGATGGTACAGAGATATGGTGATTGCTGTTTTGGTTTGCAGTCGATGTTTACGATATCGGCTTTGCTGAAAATTTTGTTGGCGGAGTCTTGCAGGTTTACCTGGACCTGGGTGGCTGTTTCGTAGTCAACTGCTCCGGCCTGGATATCGATACCTCCCTGTACCTGAGCAATGCGCAGGTCCAGTAACGCAGCGCCCGGCGGCATGGCACTGCCGATCTGGTCAAGCAGCTTTGAAAATAATACTTGTCGGGAGAGTACTTGCAAGGCCAGTTTGAGGCTAGCGCTGATTTCCTCGACTCGTCCCTGGGTTTGAGATATTTTCTGTGTCTCTAATTCAGCCTTGCCCTGGGTGACTTGAGACTGCAGATTCTTGCTAACATTTGACAGATAAAACTGCCCAACCACGACGACGATGACAATGCCCATCATGGCTACGGACAGCGAGAACACCCAGCGAAGGAGTTTGGTGTTTCGTCGGGCGTAGAGGATGTTTTCTCTGGTTTCGGGAGGTAATAAATTGATCATACCCCGCTCCTTCCTTTAGCTCGAGGGAAAAATTGACGAGTAAGAAGCCAGCTTTCTTGCGACAAGGAGTAGCCGTAGCTACGCTGCCAAGCAAAAAACTGGTATATTGCCGCCAATTGGGGCCGCAGAGAAGGGATGAGCGGGGTATGGTCAATGATCATGACTCGAAGATCTCCCCTGGTTTCAGCAGCGACAAGCCGCCGACAGTCACATACATGGATTTTTCAACCGAATTTGGCGGCTGCAGATGGGCAAAATCCAGGTGCTGCCACGGGTCTATCATACGCACCGGCAGACGCAACAGATTGGTCATGTGCTCCGACAGTCCGGGCATATTAGCTCCGCCACCCATGGTTACTACTTGGCTAATCTTGGTTTTTGATCCAGAGCGCTCCTCGTAATACCTTAACATGCGTCGAATTTCCTTGAGCAGTTGTTCGAGGAGAGGATTCATTCCAGCTAGGATTTCTTTCTGCTTTTTGCTGACGCCGAGGCCGTATTTGGTTTTGATGACATTGGCTTCTTGTTTAGTAACACCCAGTGTGTCGGTGATTATACCGGTGAAACTATCACCTCCACTGGGTGCGGTACCAGTCACCACCAGTGTTTTGTCATAAATCGTGATATCGGAAGAAATCGAACCGAAATCAATTAGAATTGTTGGTACATCACTGCGTTCTGCTTGTACAAACATGCGTGAAGCGGCACTGATGGTGGTTTCGATGGCCACCACCTCAAGACCAAGAAGTGCCATCAGATCCATGTGGGAATCGATGATTTTCTTTGGGGTTGCTACGGCCAGTAGCTCGGTCTGCTTGTCCGTCTGGCTGATGACGGAGTAGTCCATATATAGGTCATCTACAGGTACAGGGATGTATTGATCAGCCTCCAGACGGACAGCTTCTGTCAGTTCTTTTTTGCTGTCGAGTTTGGGCAGAGTGACGGCCCTAGTAAAACTTCGTGAGGTAGGAATGGTTAGAGCAACACGACGGGTACTAATATTGCCGATGACGTTTTTGTTGAAAAAATCATAAGCAGCCTTAGCCAATCCCTCGGGGTCTATGATGACACCGTCACGGATGAAGCCAGGATCAAACGGTGTGGTGCCGTAGCCTACGACACGGTGATGTTTGCCCGAAGTATCAATCTGCATGACTTTGAGACTGCTAAAACCGATATCAATCCCAAACAGTGGTTTATCGTGGTAGAAATAGGTATTTGTATTACTCATGTATGCTGCCCATCAAGCATATGCGCTTAGCGCCAACTATAGCACATTTCACCCCTAAAAGCTCCTTCGATAGCCATTGATAACCCAAAATGTTTCAGCACTACCCGGGACGGAAGTACCAAAGGTAATGGTTCCACTGTTTCTTAGCTCGACGGTTTGGCCGACGAGCGCGCCGATTTGGCCACTGTTGACAATCTGTACACGGCTCCAGCGGGCGTAAAAGATGGTCTGAGGCCCTTCGGCGGAGTTGTCCAGGCTGATGGTTGTGGTGTTGCGGGTATTGTAGAGATCAGTACCGGTGACGTCGGAACAGTTCGGTGAGCAGCTTGCCGCACTGTAGTAGGTTAGGATCTGAAAGCCGGTATCACTGGAATTACTCTGCAGTTTAGAAGTGTTTCTAAATGTCGCACCGTTCGAACTGTCTATCATGATGTTTGGTTCGGTCGTGCCTAGGCTATCCGCGACGATCAGTCTGCCAGAATTCAGTACGGTTAGTTTGCCGGTGATCCAGACATCGCCTACTACAGTGACTACACAGTTGTTGCTGACAGTCACATCGCCAGTAATCTTAGTATTGGCATTCCAGGTACGAGTTTGGCTGCCGGAACACGAAGCGGCCGACCCATCGGTATCATTAGCCGGATTGACAGCGGCTATTTGAGCCGCACGGTCATGGGCAGGCAATGGTTGGGCTGCCACACCGGAACTTGCTGTCAGGCCAGGGTTGCTCATACCTGTTCCGCTGATTTGGTTGTTAGCGACGACATCGCCATAGATGTGAGCTGTGTTTTCGATGGTAATTGGTTCGCCTAGGCCGGAGCCGCAAAGCTGCGGGTAGGTCGCATCGGGCGGATTGGGACATGTCTGATGGGCTACTTGTACGGCTACCGGATTGGTGGTCAGGCCGATCTGTGCCGAATTCTTCAGGCTGATCTCGCCGTTCACCAGTACGTCGCCACCAACTATTTTGGCACTGTTGCTCAAATACAGTCCGCCCACACCGGTGACGATACTGAATTCACCGGCGCGTACCGCCCTTAGGTCAATCTTCAGGGTAACGCTGGCCTGGACAGTACCACTGCAGCTGGATGCGTAACTGCGGCCAACCGCCGTGATGACTTTGTTGTCGTCATCAACAGGAGCGACTGATACCTCGTAGGAAGTACAGACCCCGCCGGAGTTATGCAGCTCAACCGCGCCACTTGTGTTGGTCCAAGTTTCGTCCTGATTGATTTCCTGAAGGGCAATGTCCACACCGGCATCTACGGCAAACTGGGCGTGAGTACGGTATTGGTCGTGGCGGGCTAGCTTGAAACTGGAAACCGTTAGTTCCATGTAGCTAGCGACCATCAATAGCAGGAAAGGCAGCAAGATAACGAACGGCAAAATTACTGAACCACGCTGTGTCTTTTCTGACTTGCCCCGAGAACGGGTGATTTTGGGTAAGGCTAGTATATTCATCAGAAATTATTCCTCAAGGTTACTCGGATATTATTTTCCAAAGTCAGCGGCGTGCCAAATGTCTCGCGCTCCATACTCAGGACAATCTTCACCGAACGAGCCAGCAAAGCATCGGTGGTAACGGCGTCATCTTGGTCGTAGAGTGTGAACACCATATCATCGACAGCCTCGATCAGCTTCTTGTCAGCCGGACAACTGGGCGTAGCCAGGCCTGCCGGACAGGAGGTTTGAAGCGTGTTGCCGGTTGCGGCCGGGTGAGCCAGGCTGCGTTTGTACAGCGTGGTACCACTTTTGAAATACACCAACTCGTTGCTGTAGGGACTGCCGGTTAGAGGGTCGGTGATGTAGTTGCGGCTGCTGTCTACGGCTGGCACAGCGATGATGATGACAAAATTGGCGTTGCTGGTATTCCAGCCGCCGACCGGGGCATTGGCATCACTAATGGAGTTGGACTGCCGAACGCCGGCTCCGTAGCGTAATTCCTCGACGGTAGCTCTCAGCAAGTTTTGAGAATCCACCGTCATGTCGATGAGTAAATTGTTCCGGGTGATAGTGACAAAGTAGGTTGTAATGATACTGAACAGTCCCACCGCCAGAATACTGGCCAGACTAATACTAACCAGCACCTCCACCAGGGTAAATCCACCCTGTCTGGTGTGGCGTGATGAATGTTTAATATTGGCCGACACCGAGTTCTCCCAGCAGACTAGTGTATGAATACGTTCGGGCGGCACCTTGTTCGTTGTAGGTGATGGAAATTTCAATGCGTTTTATGGCGGCGTTATATGAACTGACAGTAAGCGTGCCAGAGCGGGGAGCGTTCAGTTCGCTGGGAAGTTCATCGGTAATAACTGCCGTGCCATCGGTCAAACCTAGGAAACCGGTGCTGCGCAGCGATTCAATCTTGCCCTCTACGAATGCGTTGGCAAGTACCAGATCGCGGCCGCGCTGGCTGATGTAACCCTGAGCCACAATAATACCGTTGGCGCCGGTTATGATGATGGCACCGACAACGATTGCTACCAGAATCTCAACCACGGTGAACCCAGACTGATTTTTGTGAATACTGCTCATGTTTATAGTTATTTTATACCAAAGACCCGGGTTTGTATGCCCGGGTCTTGTTGTCCAACCAGACGAAGTCTAGTTAAGGTTGACCTTTTTGTAGTTGGTAGAGCTACCTTCAAGATCAGCTTCCAGGTTGTAGCCAGTACAGTCGGCTGCAGCCGTAGTACAGGTACCAGGTGTCGCATCATAGCCGTAAGCCGTGGTACTGACAGTTGCCGCCAGTGCCTGAGTAGCACCCTTAGGATCCTTCAAAGCTTCTGGATCCAGACCCTTCATGTTGGTTGACCGCCACGTAGTGTCGTTAACATCAGCCATGGCTGGATATGCACCATTTTGGGCATAGTAAGCTTCAAGCTGACCATGAATGGCTTTGATGTCGGTTTGACGCTCGGTGTCACGAGCTTTTTGTTGAATACCTGTGAACGTAGTCACCACCAGTGCGGCCAAAATACCGATCACGACGATGACAATTAGAAGTTCCACGATAGTGAAACCTTGTTGTTTACGATGGAGTGTCATATAGACCCACCCTCCTTATGACGTTACATTATTTTTACTTTTCGATCTTCACTAATCTGTTCAAAACAGTACTAGCGAAAGTATCTGATAGAGATTATAGCCATAAGCTCTATCTAGTCAAGCTATTTTGATAAATGTTTTTTTGCCGCTCTAGTTGCCGATGTTTTGGCTGAGACTGGCTATCGGGCCCATCACACTGGCGGCAATTAGCCCAACCCCACCACCGAGGACGACAATCATCAGCGGTTCTATGATCGAGCTAATGCCATCTATAGTTGTTTCAACCTCTTCTTCGTAAAAATCAGCAACCTTCACCAAAATCGTGTCAATCTGGCCGGTTTCCTCGCCAATCGCCAGCATCTGTCCGACGATGGGTGGGAAGTGTTTGCTTTGGCTCAGTGGCTCACTGAGCTGTTTGCCGCTCTTGATAGCTTTGGCGGCTTCTTTGAGTTCGGCCTCGATGACTTTGTTACCAATGGCTCCGCCAGTGACCTCCAGGGCATCCAGGACGGCCACACCGGAACTCATTAGCGACGCGAAGGTACGGGCGAAACGGGCGATGGCTACCTTCATGATGATCTCTTTGACGATGGGCAACCGCAGCAGCAGCGCGTGTAAATTGTATTTGCCGGCTGGTGTACGGATATAGCGTCGTACAAAGAATGTAGCTACGAACAGCACGATGCCGATGATGATGGCGTTATGCTGCATAAAACTGCTGAGCCCCAGCATGGCTTGGGTATAAATCGGCAGTTTTGCATCTTCACCACCGAGGTCGGTGAGGATCTTGCCGATTTTTGGAATCACAAAAATCATGATACCAAAGAACGCCACGACAGTGATTGCCAGGATTACTACAGGGTACATCATGGCGCTTTTGACTTTTTTGCGCATGCTGGAGTCTTGTTCGACCTGAGAGGCCAAGCGCTTTAATATCTCGTCCAAGATACCGCCGGCTTCACCGGCTTTGACCATATTCACATAAACTTCTGAAAACACGTTGGGGTATTTGGATAGGGCATCACCGAAGTTAACACCGCCCTCGATGTCTTTGGTGACATTGGCGACGACCGTTTTGAAATATTTGCTTTCTGTTTGGCTTTGTAGTGTGGATAGCGAGCGAGTCAGCGGCACACCAGCGGAGATCATAGTGGAGAGTTGGCGGGTAAAGATGACCAGGTCCTTTAGTTTCACCTTTTTGGTACGTTTGAGGAGACCCCCTCCTGGTTTGATGGTAGCACCAGTCGGCTTGACGACAATTGGTCGCATGCCCTGGCGGTTAAGATTGCTGATGACCGCGTCTTTGTCCACGGCCTCCGATCTGCCATGAACTGTTTTGCCTTCTTTTGTAACCGCTGTGTAATCAAATTGCATAAATATACCTCATTGTTGAAATCTTCATTCTAATCTTCTGCCGTTACTCTTAATATTTCTTCAATGCTGGTCTGGCCACGCAGGGCCTTGATGAAACCGTCGAACTGCATGGTGATCATACCTTCTTTGATGGCTTGTTCTTGGATGGCTTCAGAGGTGCTGTTGGCAACTATCAGTCGCTGGACGTCACTGGAGTTGCTCAGCACTTCGTAGATGCCTATCCGGCCTTTGTAGCCGGTGTGGTTACAGTTTTCGCAGCCGTTGTCGTGGATGCGCCAGAGTTTCCTGATGGCTGTGTCGGTGGAGCCGATGGGGATATCGCCCTTGTCGTTTTTGGCTGTCTAAGCCTTGCCGATGCCGCCCTTCAGAGCCAATTCGTCCAAATCATGAACCCGCTTCATGGCTCCGGCTTCTTTGATGTGGAAAATATCGTTGATCTGTTTCAGGGTCGTAGCATCCGGTTCGTAGCTCTCCCGACAGACTAGACAAAGCCGTCGCACTAGGCGTTGGCCGACCACGGCGCGCACCGTGCTGGCGATCAGGAACGGTTCTATGCCCATGTCCAGCAGACGGGGCAGACAGGTCGCGGCGTTGTTGGTGTGAAGCGTGGAAAAGACTAGGTGTCCAGTCAGGGCCGCCTGGACGCCCAGGCCGGCGGTTTCGGAGTCGCGGATTTCCCCTACCATGATGATGTTGGGGTCTTGGCGCAGAAGTGCTCGGAGTCCGGCGGCGAAGGTCATACCGGCTTTTGGGTTGACTTGGGTTTGGTTGGTACCGGGGACTTTGTACTCTACCGGATCTTCGACTGTGGATATGTTCACGGATGGTTTGTTGAGAATGCTCAGAACACTGAACAAACTAGTGGATTTGCCCGAGCCAGTCGGGCCGGTGACCAGAATCATACCGTGCGGTTGCTTGATGGCTTTGTTAACATCGTCCAGTGGCTCGCCCCAGTAACCCAGTTCCTCCAGGGTCGGCGCTCTGGCGGATTCGCCCAGGATACGCATGACGACTTTTTCGCCCTCGGTAATCGGCAGTGTTGAGACGCGCAGGGCGTAGACTTCGGAGCCGATTTGGATTTTGAATCGGCCGTCCTGGGGGGCGCGGCGTTCATCGATCTTCAGGTTAGACAAAATTTTGATACGTGACACCAGCGCTCCATGGACTTTCTTGGGCAGTTTGTTGGCCTCGCGCAAAACACCGTCGACACGGTAGCGCACGATGACATGGTTTTCTCTAGGCTCTATATGGATGTCGCTGGCGCTGCTGCGGACGGCGTATTCGATGAGCAGATTGACCGTCTGGGCGATTGGTGAATCTTCGGCTAAGTCTTCCTCGGATACTTCCTCTTCGGCTGACTCGCCTTCATCTTCTGCGGCTACGACTTTGGTCAGTTCGCCGGCGATATTGCCGCGGTACTGGTCCAGAGCGGCCTGGATATTACTGCTGGTGGCGACGTGGATTTTGGTTTCGGCACCCAGCTGTTTCTGCAGGAAGTTGATAGCCTGGATGTCATCGGGGTCTTCCATGGCTAGCAGTTTGTGGCCTTTGTCATCGACGCCGAACAC
This sequence comes from uncultured Candidatus Saccharibacteria bacterium, assembly GCA_964348625.1. Taxonomy (GTDB): domain Bacteria; phylum Patescibacteriota; class Saccharimonadia; order Saccharimonadales; family CAZARM01; genus CAYGDJ01. Next base: position 16,851 of record CAYGDJ010000003.1, read on the forward strand.
AACGGCAGCGTACTGCCTTGCGACACGTTCTGGTACCAGTTTCAGTACTTCTTTCTTGATGTCTTTGGCATTAAGCTCAACAAAAGGTACGTCGATTTCCTCGGCGTAGAGTCTGGTCAAATCCTTCTCGCTGATGAGATTGTTCTGGATGACGAGGTCTTGGAGTGGTTTTTTTTCGGCTTTTTCCTGGTCGTGCAGACCAGCAAGCTGCTCCGGGGTAACTTTGTCAGCACCTTTCAACAGCTTCTCCACCAAGGAATCTGATATACGCATAGTTTGCTCCCTATTATAGGAAAGCCATAACCAATATGAAAGCTTTTTGATAGTAATTGGTCTATGAACTCCGTAAACACCAAACTTCAAACTTCAAACATTAACCAAACCAAACCAATTATTTTGAAGTTTGATACTTGGTGTTTGAAGCTTAAATCAGCTATCGGCGTGAATTTCAGGAAAAACGTCTGGTATACTTTCTAGATACAACAGCATAATGTTCTGGTGGGCGGAGGGTAGAGATAATGGCTGACAAGGCTACTAAGACGAGCGACCAAGATTCTGGCAAGAGCAAGGCCCTAGGTTTAGCACTAGAGACAATTGAAAAGCAGTTTGGTAAAGGCTCTATCATGAAATTGGGCGATAGCTACAAAGTAGCTGTTGAATGCATCCCAACCGGCAGTATTTCGCTGGATTTGGCGCTGGGCGGCGGCATTCCAAAAGGCCGGGTTGTGGAGATTTACGGTCCGGAGTCATCGGGCAAAACAACGCTGACCCTGCATGCTATTGCTGAAATTCAGAAACAAGGCGGTACGGCAGCCTTTATAGATGCTGAACATGCCCTCGATCCGGCCTACGCTAAGCGCATCGGTGTCGATGTCGAGAATTTGCTGTTATCCCAGCCGGACAACGGTGAGCAGGCCCTGGAAATTGTCGAAACTCTGGTGCGCTCCAACGCTGTGGACCTGATTGTGGTTGACTCGGTGGCGGCATTGGTTCCCCGGGCAGAGATCGAAGGCGACATGGGCGACAGTCATATGGGACTGCAAGCCCGTCTGATGAGCCAGGCACTACGCAAGCTTACCGGAGTAATTTCACGCTCCAATGCCACAGTGATATTTATCAACCAGATCCGCATGAAGATCGGCGTTATGTTCGGCAATCCAGAAACTACCACCGGCGGTAACGCTCTGAAATTCTATGCTTCCGTTCGCATGGACATTCGACGCATCGCCCAAATCAAAGCCGGCGAGGAAATCATTGGCAACCGTACCCGCGTGAAAGTAGTCAAGAACAAGGTTGCTCCACCATTCCGCCAAGCCGAGTTTGACATCATGTACAATCAGGGAATCTCCAAATCCGGCGATATTCTCGACCTGGCCGTGGACAAAGACATCGTCGAAAAATCCGGCGCTTGGTTTGCTTACGGTGGCGAAAAAATCGGCCAAGGCCGCGAAGCC
>CAYGDJ010000004.1:0-17928 GCA_964348625.1 uncultured Candidatus Saccharibacteria bacterium
CACCAGATGTAGATGACGCAACCCAAACCATGACTGCGGACTTTAACAGTATTGTCAAACTTGGCTACAATGGCCGGCTGTTTGTGCCCGCACCCCAGGAAGTTAGCTTTGATCAATTGCTTGCCGCAGCTGAAGGCAAGCGCCCAAAAGACGTCCAGCCTATCGATAGGTATCCCAATCTTTGGACACCTGGCACTGAGCCCATGAGCTACACCGATGAAGACCTAAACCAAGCTCCCATTGAAACAGTTGGTCGCATAGCATTGTTTAATGCAGACACTAACACCGGCGTAGACCCAATTTTGCACCACCCAGACACTCCATATGATGATGAACATGCCAAACCAGGCGAAGCAACCCAACTACAAAAAATCACCAAAGATATAGCGGAGTTCGAAGCAAAGCATACTGGCTATAATCTTTTGAGCCTAGACCACCGCGACTTTGCGTTGCTGGCCTTGATGGACCGCATTAGAGGTGTCGAGAAAGTTAAACTTGAGGATCAGATTCTTAGTAAAGGCTTTATGCGAACTGATAAACTAGGTCGAAGGTCTGTGGGCGGCGACTCGTTTGTGGGGCTCGTGGACTCGGACGGCGGTCGGCTGTACCTGGGCAGGTCGCGCGGCCTCGCGGATCCGAGCGTTGGCGTCGGTCTCTCGGCGGGGCCAACTGAAGTTTAGGTTTTAGCTTTTGTAATTCTTTTTCTCTTTTCTTTTACGTAGCGTAGAATAAGGCTTGTCCTTTGTATTGTCGCATACGGCGGTAGTTGGTGGGTCAGTTCTGTTGATAACCGGGAATTCCTGCATGTTACAATTATGGCATGACAAATAATGTGAATAAAGATGACTTGAAGGTTTTGGGCAATTCGCTTGAAGTAAAAATCGATAAAGCAGTCGATGATTTAACTGATGTCATCAAAGTTTTTATGCATCATGTCGATGAACGGTTTAATAAGCTCAAGGCTCGGATGGATGAGTTTGACCTCAAGCTCGACAAGCTAACCTCAACCATTGATGGTTTTGTGGCACGCATAGACCACTATGAGACTGAGCAGACGGCACGTGATAGCCAGTTCGAAAAACTTCTGATTTGGGCTCGCAAGGTATCAGAAAAAACCGGCATACCGCTGGAAAATTTATAAATTTAGGAGGAATAAAATGGCAGATGTCAGTTATGGTGATGATGCACCGAAAATCGTAAATGTAGTTGTAGAAATTCCGCGCGGTACACGACGCAATAAGTACGAGGTAGATAAGAAAACCGGTAGAATTTTCCTTGACCGCGTTAACGGCACGCACTTTTATTATCCCTATGACTATGGCTACGTGCCTGACACGCTCTGTGAAGATGGCGACCCGCTCGACGCCTTGGTCATCATTGATGAACCGCTCTATCCTGGCGTTGTAGTGCCGGTACGGCCGATCGGTGTCTTGTACATGATTGACGACGGTGAAGCTGACGAGAAGTTAATTTGTGTTCCAGCAGACGATGTCAGCAAAGATCATTTGAAAACAGTCGATGATCTAGGTGAAGATTTCAAAAAAGCCCTCGAACATTTTTATCGTCACGTAAAAGACTGGAAAAATAACTGGTCAGGTGTCCCGTTTGACAGCAAAGGCTGGGGTGGCCCAGCAGACGCCCAAAAAGTCATCGAAGATTCGATCGCCCGCGCCAGCAAATAGCACCAAATTGCTTAGGTAGTTGAAACTGTTATCATAACACCGTACAATAGCTATAAATGCTAACGCTAAACAGGGTGGATATATGACAAAAACAAGGGTGGCAATCAACGGGTTTGGACGGATTGGGCGCAATGCCTTCAAGATTGCCTTTGAGCGGCCAGACCTGGAAATAGTAGCCATCAACGACCTGACGGACACAAAAATGCTGGCATACCTGCTCAAGCACGACAGCAATTATGGCAATTACGACCACCAAGTCAGCAGTGACGAGAAACACCTGATTGTAGACAACCAGAGGATTCCGGTAACAGCAGAAAAAGACCCCACCCAGCTACCCTGGAAAGATCTAAAAGTGGATGTAGTGATCGAATCCACCGGACGGTTCACCAAAAAAGAAGACGCCGGCATGCACCTAACGGCCGGTGCCAAGAAGGTCATAATCTCCGCTCCGACCAAAAGCGCCGACATAGAAACACTAGTAATCGGTACCAACGAAGACAAATTAGCCCAGGCTGGTGACATCGTCAGTAATGCGTCGTGTACTACCAACAGTGTGGCAGCGGTCATGGACATTATGGACAGCGAATTTGGGGTTAAAAAAGCCATGCTGACCACTGTACATAGTTATACGGCCAGCCAAGCTCTACAGGACGGGCCGGCCAAAGATATGCGCGAGGCCCGGGCGGCAGCCGAAAACATCGTACCGACTACAACAGGAGCGGCCATAGCAGTGGCCAAAACATTACCCCAACTAATGGGCAAGTTTGACGGTCTGAGCGTTCGCGTTCCCAGCCCAGTAGTTTCTCTAAGTGACGTGACGATGGTGCTGAAGAAATCCACAACCATTGAGGAAATCAACTCGATGTTCAAAAAAGCCGTCAAAGAGCCGTATTATCAGGGCGTGCTGGATGTGACTGATGAACCATTGGTTAGCAAGGACTTCGTCGGTAACAGCCATTCCGGAACCATTGATCTGCTGCTGACAAATGTCGTCGACGGCGATCTAGCCAAGGTCGTGGTCTGGTATGACAATGAATGGGGCTACTCCAACCGACTAGTAGAAATGGTTGCTGATATTGGAAAGCTAGCTCACAAAACTAAGGAAGATTAGATAATGCTCAAGTTTCAATGCTCAATACTCAATGAATGTAAAAATACTCAATGCCTCAATGGATTGAAACATTATCGCATTGACAATTCATTGACACTTGACCATTGTTCATTGAACATTTGTGGTTTTTACTCATGAAGATTTATGTCGGAACAGACCATAATGGCTTTCAGCTCAAGCAAAAACTGGTCGATCATCTAAAGCAATCCGGTCACCAGGTGGTAGATGCTGGCGATGAGCGTTTGGATCCCAACGATGATTTCCCTATCTTTGCTGAGAAAGCAGTAACAGCCATGCTGGCCAGTGATGAGCCAGACCCCAGGGGAATCCTAATCTGTGGTAGCGGTCAGGGCATGTGCATGGCAGCCAACAGGTTCAAGGGCATCCGAGCCGCTTTGCTCTACGACCGCGAATCGGCTCATAGCTCGCGCAATGACGACAACAGCAATATCGCCTGCTTGCCAGCCAAGGTCTTGGACGACGCAGAGGCCGGACTTATCATCGACACCTGGCTAAACACACCCTTCGCTAGTGCAGAACGGTTCAATCGTCGTCTTAAAGAATTAGATGAGATGAACTGACATGGCGGTTATTTGTCCGGCAGTTTTGGCAGCTGAGCCTCATGAATTCCGGGAACAAATGCAACGGATTGCTCCGTTTGCCGTGCGGGTGCAAATAGATCTGACCGATGGGCTATTTGCCAGAACCAAGACAATCTCTATCGGACATGCCTGGTGGCCGCACAGTATTCCGGCCGACCTGCATCTCATGTATGAACGCCCTGACCTCTATCTGGAACAGATATTGAAGCTGAAACCACATATGGTGATCGTCCACGCCGAGGCTGAAGGGGCGTTTGTAGAATTTGCCAAGCAACTGCACGACAATGATATAAAGGTCGGCGTGGCTTTACTGCCAGAGACCAGCCCAGACGTCATAACACCGGCCATGGAACACATCGACCATGTGTTGATTTTCTCTGGAGATTTAGGGCATTTTGGCGGGCATGCCGAGCTGAAGTTACTTGAGAAAGTTCAAAAGTTGAAGCAAATGAAGCCGACAATAGAGATCGGCTGGGACGGCGGCATAACAGACGACAACGCCCAGAAGCTGGCCGAAGCTGGTGTGGATGTCCTAAATGTCGGTGGATTCATCCAGAAAGCCGCTAATCCTGCCAGCGCTTATGCTAAACTGGTTGGTAGTATAGAGACGAGCCATGACACAAAAACTATCACTTGAACAGTTACAAATAAAAGCCAATGAAATCCGTTTGGATATCATTCGGATGTTGGAGCATGCTGGCAGTGGTCACAGCGCTGGGCCGTTAGGGCTAGCCGATATCTTCGCGGCGCTGTATTTTGACATCCTGAAACATGACCCGAAGCGTCCGGATTGGGATCAGCGAGACCTCCTGGTTCTGAGCAATGGCCACTGTGTACCAGTGCGTTACGTGACCATGGCCCATGCCGGCTATTTTGACAAAAAAGAACTCATGACACTGCGCCAGCTTGGCTCACGGTTACAGGGTCACCCAGAGCGCACGAGATTGCCAGGCATGGAGACAACTAGTGGCCCTTTGGGGTCTGGGCTAAGCCAGGCTGCCGGTATGGCACTGGCCATGCGCATGAACAAAGACCATCACCGCTGGGTTTACGTAGTCATGAGCGACGGCGAACAAGACGAGGGTAATGTCTGGGAAGCTGCTATGCTGACCAGCAAATACAAGCTCAACAATGTCATCGCTATCACCGATCGCAATAACATTCAGATTGATGGCCCGACCGAAACTGTTATGCCCCTCGAAGATTTGACGGCTAAATGGGAAGCCTTCGGCTGGCATGTTATAGAAATTGACGGGCACAACCTAGAGGCGATCATCGACGCCTGTTCCATGGCACGGGCCGTCGTTGAGAAACCGGTCATGATTATCGCCCACACTATCCCTGGCAAAGGGGTGGATTTCATGGAATACGACTTCCATTGGCACGGTTCACCGCCCAATCACGAGCAAGCAGTCAAAGCTATCCAGGAACTCCGGACTTTGCGTGGCAAAATAAAAAGTGAGCACGAGCATGACTGAGCATCATCTAATTAAGGATATTTTGGCCAAGGACATCATGCAAGAAACCATCCGCAAAGGTTTTGGGCGGGGTTTGCTCAAGGCCGGACAAGTTCATGACAGTGTAGTAGCGGCCTGCGCTGATCTGACTGAATCAACCAACATGCACCTCTTCCGTGATGCCTTTCCGGATCGGTTCATAGAGATGGGCGTGGCTGAGCAAAACCTGGTAACTGTCGCCTCTGGTCTGGCGGCCATGGGCAAAATACCGTTTGTGAGCAGTTACGCGGCATTCAGCCCAGGACGAAACTGGGAACAAATCCGCACCACAATATGCTTGAATGAACAACCAGTCAAAATCGTCGGCTCGCACGCCGGTCTGTCGGTCGGACCAGACGGCGCTACGCACCAAATGCTGGAAGACATTGCCTTGATGCGCGTGTTGCCGGGCATGGTCGTGGTAGCACCAGGCGATAGTGTTGAAGCCGAGAAAGCCACTCTAGCCCTGGCGGCTGACCGCAAGAATCCGGGCTATCTGCGCCTGGGCCGATCGGATACGCCGGTATTTACAACCGAAGCCACGCCGTTTGAGATCGGCAAGGCTTATGTTTATGCCGTTGGCGAAGATTTGACAATTGTCAGCACCGGTACGATGACTTATCAGGCTCTAGTTGCCGCCGAGAAACTATTCAAAGACGGCATTGATGTGGAGGTAGTGCATTGTCCGACCATCAAGCCGTTGGATGCCGCCACTATCCTAGCCAGCGTTCACAAAACCAAACACGTTATCACCATAGAAGAAGCTCAGATCAACGGCGGACTTGGCGGTGCGGTTGCCGAACTGTTGGGCGAGGAATTCCCAGTGCCGTTGAGGCGCCTGGGCATGCGCGACCGGTTTGGTGAATCCGGCCGGCCGGAGGAGTTGCTAAATCATTTTGGACTGACAGCCAAACACATAGCCTTTGCCGCCCATGAAATGCTGGACAGGGAGAAATAGATGTCACTTAGCCTAACCCAGATGCGAGAAAAGTGTGCCAAAGCTCGATCAGCCATGAAACGCGCGAGAGCTGAACACTTTGCTTTGGGCGCGTTCAATTTGGACAACCAGGAAACCTTGATCGCAGTGGCCCAGGCGGCCGCTAACAAGAAAGCACCGGTGTTGGTCGAGGTCAGCCAAGGCGAAGTCGAAGCGCTGGGGTTGGACAATGTCCGCGACATGGTAGACAACTATATCGAAGAATATGGAATCGAAATGTACATCAATCTCGACCACAGCCCATCAGTGGCGGCGGCGATTGCTGGGATCGAAGCCGGGTTTGAGTTTATCCATATTGACATTTCACAAGCCCGCAGAGATGCCACGTTGGATGAGATCATCACCGAGACGCGTCAAATTGTCGACTACGCCAAACTAACAGGCGCGCTGGTAGAAAGTGAGCCACATTACTTTGGTGGCTCGTCCAACCTACACACCGAGAAGATTGACTATCAGGAGATCAAGAAAACTTTCAGCACGCCGGAGAGCGCCAAAGCCTTTGTGATGGCCACCGACATTGATACATTCGCGGCGGCTGTTGGAAATCTGCATGGTAAGTATCCGGTGCCGAAGAAGCTGGATTTAGCTCTGCTTGGCGAAATTCGGAGAGCAATTGACTGTAACATCAGCCTGCATGGGGGTAGCGGTACGCCTGGGCATTATTTCGTCGACGCCGTGAAGATAGGCGTCAGCAAGGTCAACATCAACTCCGACATGCGCATAGCCTACCGTGATACGCTGGAGAAAGTCCTGAAAGACAACCCCACCGAATACGCTGTGGTAAAACTCATGGATCAAGTCATAACTGCGGTCCAGGAGGTCGTAGAAAGCAAAATCGATATGTTTAACGCAGCCGGTAAGGCTGTGGTAGACTAAGCGTAAGTAGTATGACAAAGGTGGGCAAAACAAAATGAGTCAACTGGACGTTCTGAGCGTAGGAGACATCGTAACCGGTGCCTTTATAAAGCTGCTTGATGACCAGGCTGTCAGCTTTGAGAACGACCACGGCAAATGGTTGGCCATGCCCTTTGGGCAGAAAATCCCTTTTGACCATGCCGAAGTTATCGAGGCGGTCGGCAATGCCGCCAATGCCAGTGTCAGCTTTGCCCGTCTGGGCCTACACAGCGGCTTGGTAGCAAATGTCGGTGAGGATCAGCACGGCCGTGACATGATCAGCGCCCTGCACCAAAACCAAGTCGATACCAGGTTTGTGCATATCAACAAAGACAAACACAGCAACTATCACTACGTGCTTTGGTACAAGGAAGAACGCACCATACTGATCAAACACGAAGAATATGAATATCAGTGGCCGCGCTTCCGACCGACGGATTTGCCGGCCTGGATTTACTTCAGCTCTATCAGCAAAAACGCCCTGGAATACCACGATGAGCTTGTTGAATGGCTAGAGCAAAACCCCACCGTGAAGCTAGCCTTTCAACCGGGTACATTTCAAATTGATACCGGAGCGCACAGATTGGCAAAACTGTACCAGCGAACTGAGTTATTGCTACTGAACCGCGAGGAGGCGGCCGAAGTCTCTGGCGGCAATCACGAGGATATCAAAGACTTATTCGTCAAACTGCACGCTCTAGGCCCGCGGATTGTGGTTATCACCGATGGGCCAGCTGGCGCCTATGCCTCAAATGGCACGGAGGCATTCTTCATGCCGCCATATCCGGATCCGAAACCTCCTTATGAACGTACCGGTGCCGGCGATGCCTTTTCCTCTGCTTTCGTGGCGGCACTGATCAAAGGCAATACAATCGAAGGGGCTCTACAGTGGGCGCCGATTAACTCGATGAGCGTGGTGCAGAAGGTTGGAGCCAGGGAAGGCCTATTGACCGAAACCGCTCTAGAGGAATTACTCAAAAAAGCCCCGGCTGGCTACAAACCCAAACAGATCTAACGCTTGGCGAAGGCCGATTAAATTGTTATGCTTGAGCATAGAAGGAAAGCATAAAAATTAACATGTGTCGAACATTGGCTGAAATCCTAGGAGTAAACAAAACGCTTTTGGCTGACGATATCCAGCATATGGAAGATGCCAGCGGACACACTAGCGTTGATGTGCGGTTGACCGCCGAAATCCTGCGTAAAATTCAATTCAAAACCAAGGAACTGGGATTGGATCCGCTGGATAGCACTGGCGAGGAGCTCTATCATGCGCTGCTGGGGCTGGCCGAACTGCATAATGAATTTCTCGCCCGAAAAATTGGTGCGCAAGGAGATGACGTAGAGAAAATTCTGCCACGCATCAGAGATACCGTACTGGCAGTCGACATGCCCCGCAAAACCTGGGCACTGAAGCACAGTACAGCCAAACGTCTCCTCAAAGCAATGCCGCCAAAGAAACTGATGAAGTATCTCGGCTACAAGTCTTTGGATTCCATGCTCAAACGTGAGCCGATCGCCGAATTATACGCCGGCTTGCGACTCGTCGAGGACGAGGCCTGGTATGACAAATTCCTGGGCCAGTACAGCAAACTGTTGTCGATGGATTTCGAGGTACGTAATGTTGAGGTTCGAGTATTGGACACGAAGAAGTGGCAGGCAGCAGCCGGCGCATACACCGAGAAACACCACCACAGTATCATGAGTTTGCGTGATATTGGTGCGGTCTTGATGTTGCCGTTGCCATTCAAAACCCGCCCCGGGCTCGTCATCACACTTTTGCCGCTGGTATTGCATTACGTGAATGAGGTCCGCCTGTATAGCGCTTATTACAAACTTCACCAGATGCAACCGAGTTTTGGTGACCGGGTTGCTACTTCGCAATATGCCGGCTCAGACGCTCACATACGGCTGGCTAACCAGCGGGTTCATTGGCGGGTAGTACAACGTCATTTTGCCAAAACTGGTCGACATCCAGAAGTGTTTGAGCCTCATCTCCAGCCCGAAGACTTGGCCTGGCGTAAAGCCGAGGAAGTCCTGTACAAGTTGGAACCGGCACTGCATTTCTGGCACGATGTTGATTACGTCGGAGCTTATCATGACGGTAGACCGATTAGTTTCAACCTGCTTGACGTGTCGCTCAACTACCTCAACGCATTGTCGTACAAGGATAGCGTTTATGGACACTGTCGCGAAGGTTTGTGGAATGAATTGTGCATGCGCTACATTGGTACTGAGGCGGTAGAACGCCAAATTCTCAAACAGCTTGATTATGGCGTGGTAGCTGAATTACCTGAACCGATGAGTGTGGGAGCGTAACAGTACATGTATCAGATTTGTATCTCTGGGGCGGCTAAAGGCCGTAGTGTCGAGGAGGGACGTGCCTTAGCCGAGTCGGCTGGACAAGCCCTCGCCAAAGCGGGATTAACTCTGTTAACTGGCGCAACGGTCGGGCTGCCAAACTACGCCGCCGAAGCCTACAAGGCTGCCAGCGGGCGGATGAGCCTGGGCCTGAGTCCGGCATCCAGCAAAATAGAGCACGTACTGAAATATCGTCTGCCCACTGAAGCCTACGACGCGATTCTATTTACCGGACTGCACTACATTGGCCGTGATGCTTTGTTGATAAATTCTGCGGACGCGGTGATCAGCATCGGGGGACGGATAGGAACATTACATGAGTTTACTATCGCTATGGAGACGGACACGCCAATCGGGTTTCTGCAGGGTGGTGGTGGTGTAAGCGAAGAGATTATCGACATATTGCATGCGGCCGGCGAGAGCCGCAATCAAAACGTGGTGTTCGAAGATGATGCGGACAAGCTCGTGGCGACCTTACTGAAAATCCTGGCCAAACAAAACGCCAAATACAAACAACTCTACACCTAAATGGTCTGGCTAGCCCCTGGAATCGGAAAAATTCCTGTTGGCCAGCCCTCTACGGGGTACAATGGTTAGATGGTCAAGTTTAAACTAAAGTCAGACTTCAAACCTCTGGGCGACCAGCCAGCGGCTATTTCTCAATTGGTAAACGGGCTGGAAAAGGGTGTCAAAGAGCAAACTTTGCTAGGGGTGACCGGTAGCGGAAAAACATTTTCTATGGCAAATGTCATTCAGAACGTCCAGAAGCCGACCCTGGTACTGAGCCACAACAAGACCCTAGCCGCCCAACTCTACGGCGAGTTTAAGAGATTCTTTCCGGACAACGCCGTTCACTATTTTGTCAGTTACTTTGATTATTACCAACCGGAAGCCTATATCCCGCGGTCCGACACCTATATAGAGAAGGATTCGCAGATCAATGAAGAGATCGACCGCTTGCGCCACGCCGCGACTGACGCCTTGCTAACAAGGCGTGACGTCATCATCGTGGCCAGCGTCAGTTGTATCTATGGTATTGGTTCGGTCGAAGATTATGGTGCCATGTCCATCGCTGTCAAGCGTCATGAGCGGCGGGTTAGGGATAAGTTCATGCGGCAGTTGACTGACATCCAGTATCAACGTAACGACATAGACTTTCATCGAGGCACATTTCGAGTTCGTGGTGATGTGGTAGATGTCTTTCCAGCCGGCGAAGAAGTAGCCTACAGGATTGAGTTTTTTGGGGACGAAGTCGAACGCATAACCAAAGTCGATTCGCTGACCGGTGAGGTTTTGGCGAATCTTGATACTGTCCGGATCTTTCCTAGCAGTCACTATGTTACACCGGAGGCCAAGCTGAAAGTGGCTATGGGACAGATAGAGCAGGAGTTGGAGGAGAGGCTGCGCTACTTTAAGGATCACGGATTGCTTCTGGAAGCCCAGCGTCTGGAGCAACGAACCAAATTTGACCTGGAAATGATGGAAGAAACTGGTTTTGTGAAGGGCATTGAAAATTATTCACGCTATCTGACCAACCGCCAGCCAGGTGAACAACCTGCGACACTTCTGGACTATTTTCCGGACGATTTTCTGATGTTTGTTGATGAATCTCACATGACTATTCCGCAGGTGCGCGGTATGTACAACGGCGATCGAGCGCGCAAAGAAGTGTTGGTGGAACATGGTTTTCGGCTGCCCAGTGCGCTGGACAACCGGCCGCTGACATTTACTGAATTTGAAAAACACATCAATAAAGCGGTGTACGTTAGCGCCACACCTGCTGACTATGAACTGTCGCGCAGCCCTGAGCCAGCCCAACAAGTCATCCGTCCGACCGGCCTGCTTGACCCACAGATTGAAGTCCGGCCGATTAATGGACAGATTGACGATCTGATAAACGAGATCAGGGCTATGGTGGACAAGCGTCAGCGGGTGCTGGTCACAACTCTGACAAAGCGCATGTCCGAAGACCTGACGGAATATCTCAAAGAAATTAACATCAAAGTGACCTATCTGCACAGCGACGTAGATACGCTTGATCGAACAGACATTCTCCGTGATCTGCGGCTGGGGACCTATGATGTTGTGGTCGGGATAAATCTGTTGCGTGAGGGCTTAGATCTGCCGGAAGTATCGCTTGTTGCCATCCTGGACGCTGACAAGGAAGGTTTTTTGCGTAGCAGCCAAGCGCTCATCCAAACCGTTGGTCGTGCGGCACGGCACATTGAGGGGCGCGTGATTATGTACGCTGACAACGTCACTAAAAGCATGCAATTTACCATAGATGAAACTACTCGTCGCCGCAAAATTCAGGAAGCCTATAACAATAAACACGGTATCACTCCGCAGGGCATTTCTAAGGTGGTGGAAAAAGGCATGCGGCCGGACTTGCCAGAGGAAGCTAAACGAGCCAAGCTCGACCTAAAGAAAATTCCAAAGGACGAATACGGCCATCTCATTCGCGACCTGACCTCCCAAATGGATCTAGCCGCCGCCAACCTAGAATTCGAAAAAGCTGCCGAACTGCGCGACATCATTGACGACATAAAACAGAAGCTATAGTTACCATTAAATGAGAAAAATTTCGTTTTTTCCTAACACCTATGGTGACAGCATATTTGTAAATACCCCTGACAAAACCACGCTAAAGTTGCTATACTTTATGAACTAATGGCTCGGTACTCAATTCAAACCCATGCTCTGTTCTGCGCCCAGCATTGTCTGCAATCTGTTGATTTTTTGCTTCGCAAGGTAGCTAATGCTACCTTTTGGCACAAGAAAATCCCCAGCTTATCAGCCAATCCCGGGCTCGAATTCCAGAGGAGGATTTGAAATGAGTACCATATTAACGCGTGATGATGTTTTGAAGTTGGCTCGGCTCAGCCGGCTGCAACTGACCGACGATGAAGTTGATCGGTTTACTACTGAAATCGGCAGTATTCTGCACTATGTAGAGCAGTTACAATCAGTCGACCTGCAAGACTATGAGCCGACGTCGCAGGTAACTGGTTTGACCAATGTTATGCGATCAGACGAGATTAAAGATTATGGTGCCACGCCGACAGAATTGCTAAAAAATGCTCCGGCAACCGAAAGAGGTCACTTCAAGGTAAAGCGAGTGATCGAATGAGCAAGTGGGAACCAATTGCCGAGATCGCTGGTAAAGTCCAGAGCTCAGAGCTCAGAGCGCAGAGCTTAGTAGAACAGGCACTAGAAATCATTAAAAGTAAACGAGGGTTCAACGCGGTTATTAGTACTACTACCGAACGAGCCATGCAACGTGCCAAAGATATTGATGCTCGTGTTTCTAACGGTGAGAAAGTCGGTCGATTGGCCGGAGTGCCCTTCATAGCCAAGGACAATTTCCTGACATTTGGGGCAGAAACGACAGCTGCCAGCAACATATTGAAGGGTTTCAACGCGCCCTACCAAGCAACAGCAATAGAAAAATTGGAAGCCGAGGGTGCGATCTGTGTGGCCAAAGCCAACCTAGATGCGTTTGCCCATGGTTCAAGTACCGAGAATAGTGACTTCATGACGACCAAAAACCCAGTCGATGTTTCGCGAGTTCCTGGTGGTTCGTCCGGTGGTTCTGCGGCTGCCGTGATCCTAGACATGGCTCCATTTGCGCTCGGAACTGATACCGGCGGCTCGATACGCCTGCCGGCGGCGTTTTGCGGTGCGGTCGGCTATAAACCAACCTACGGCTTGGTGTCCCGCAGCGGCGTAATCGCCATGGCCAGCAGCACTGATGTGATCGGTCCGTTAACTCGCACTGTTGCTGACGCCGCACTAGTTTTAGATGTCATGTCTGGTAAGGACGAACTGGATAGCACCACTATTGAACGAGACAAACAGGGCTACATTCTCAGATCTCAGATCTCAGATCTCAGATCTCAGAAAATCGGGGTTATAAAAGAATATATGGGCAGTGGGTTAGATTCGGGCGTAAAAAAGCAGATCAACTCGGCTATAGACAAACTGAAAGCAGCTGGCGCTGAAATCAAGGAAGTCAGCTTGCCCTCACTGCCGCAGGCCCTGGCTTGTTATTACATCATCATGCCGGCCGAAGTCAGTTCCAACCTCTCACGCTACGACGGTCAACGCTTTGGCTTTAGCCATCCTGGTGCGAAAACGCTTGACGAAAGCTATAATTGGTCCAGGAGCGAAGGCTTTGGTCACGAAGCCAAACGCCGCATTATTATAGGCACATATGTTCTATCCAGCGGCTACTACGATGCCTTTTACAAGAAGGCTCAACAACTGCGTACCAAGCTGATTAGAGAATTTGATGAAGTATTCAAGTCAGTCGACTTCTTGGTCGGTCCAACCGCACCTGACGTTGCCTTTGAAATCGGCAAACATAGTGATCCGTTGCAGATGTACCTGACAGACATCATGACGGTGGCGGCTAATCTAGTCGGCGTGCCGGCCATTAGTATTCCAGCGGGGTTGGTTGACGGTCTGCCTGTTGGTTTACAGCTGATGGCACCACAGCTAAATGACCGGCCGTTGTTGGCTCTGGCCCATAAAACTGAAGAGGTACTGGCAGTATGAATTTCCTAGATACTTTTACGTTCGAAACCAAGGTAGCGATAGTCGGTAGTAGTTTGGTGGCAGTTATGTTTCTTTGGTTCATCTACCGAAAACTTCCCAAGCGTCTCAATCCAGGTAAATTCGCCCAGAGATGGAAGGATCTGCAGGAATTCTGCCGCGATAAAGCTACGTGGTCGCAGGCCATCATCTCTGCCGACAAACTGCTGGACGAAGCCCTAAAACGCCGCAAGTTCAAAGGCGGCAGCATGGGAGAACGGATGGTGTCGGCGCAACGGTATTTTACCAACAATGACGACCTGTGGTTCGCTCATAATTTATGCAAGAAACTGAAAAATGATACAGTGACGAAACTCAAAGAAGACGATGTGAAAGACGCATTGGTTGGTTTCCGTCAAGGATTGCGTGATCTAGGAGCATTGGAATAATAATGACCAAATCTCAACAACATAACTACATTCCAACGATTGGGATTGAGTGTCATGTCCAGCTGAAGACTAGGACAAAGCTGTTTTCTGCGGTTGGCAATGATGCACGGGGCGCTGACCCCAACACACTCATCAGCCACATTGACTTAGGTATGCCCGGTGCGTTGCCAGTTCTGAACAAGGAAGCCGTCAACATGGCTATGAAGATGGCCTTCGCCTTCAATACCAAGCCACAGCGGTACAGTCATTTTGAACGTAAACATTACTTCTATCCCGACCTGCCGAAAGGTTACCAGATCACCCAACTTAGTCACCCAATTATCGTTGGCGGCTTTGTTGAGGTTAACTCGGAAGGTCGTAAGCACAAGGTGCATTTGAATCGTGTACAGCTAGAGGAAGACGCTGGCAAAAACATCCATCCAACCGGCAAAGATTACAGCCTGGTCGACCTCAACCGCGCAGGTACTCCGTTACTGGAAATTGTTTCCGAGCCGGAAATTGGCTCGGCCATCGAAGCCAAAGCCTACGCGCGGGAATTGTATTTGCTGGTGCGTTACCTGGATGTTTCAGATGCCGATCTGTACCACGGCAACATGCGTTTTGATGTCAACGTCAGCGTCAGCAAAGATCATGGCAAACTCGGGACTCGTACCGAGACGAAAAATCTGAACTCTTTTCGTAGCGTCGAAAAAGCCGTGGAATACGAAATCAATCGTCAAACCGAACTGTTAGAAAAAGGTGGAACGATAACCCAGGAAACCCGTGGCTGGGATGATGCCAAGCAGAAGACGTTTTCTCAGCGCGGCAAGGAGGAGGCTCACGACTATCGCTACATGCCAGAGCCGGACATTCCGCCAGTTGTGCTTAGCCAAGCGATGATTGACCTGGCCGGAGAACACCTGCCATTGTTGCCGCATGACTACAGGCAGGCATTTGACAAATTAGATCTTGAACCGGCGGCAATCGAAGTCTTGGTCGGCTCACCGGCCAGCGCAGTTCTGGTAAACCAGGTGATCGAGCAAGCCAGCAAGGAATACGCCAAACGAGTAGCCAACTGGATAGTCAACCAGAGTTCAAAACCAAACGAAGATGAGCTACAAGAAGTCACCTTGCCCGTGACGGCAACTAGCGCCATCAGTCTGTCTGAATTGGTGGCACAGAGCAAACTGAGTTCATCGGCCGCCAAAGAGGTCTGGGTGGAAATGATGAAGCACGGCGGCGATCCGCTAAAGATTGCCGAATCCAAGAACTTGTTGCAGGTTTCTGATGAGGCAGAGATCGCTGAAATTGTGACACGAGTGCTGGCGGCTAATCCTGCAGCCGCCGAGGATGTCAAAAACGGTGAGACAAAAGTCATTGGTTTTCTGGTTGGTCAAGTTATGAAAGCCTCGGCTGGCAAAGCCAACCCTGGTCTGGCCCAAAAATTGATAAAAAAACAACTCAGGCGCTAAACTTTTCGCGACGGAATTCGCTGATCGCTTGCTTGAATTCATGCTGGCCGATAGGTGTTGTTGTACCTAGGCGAGCCTCGGTCATTGCCTTTGCCATCCCCAGCCGGCGAAAGATCTCAGCAATGTCAGCTCCACTGAACTCATCAGTGAGTTGAGTAAGCTCTGCAACTTGCACATCATCAGCAAATATCTTAAATTCTCCATTTTCACTATTGAGCATTCTCTTGGCTATAAGACTTGAAATGATTTGACTGCGTGCTTCGTCATCCGGCATTGGGACATAAATGCGATGGTCAAAACGTCCGGAGCGGATTAGTGACTGGTCAATTATGTCTGGGTGGTTTGTTGTAGCGACGATAAGGACATTAGGATTTTGTTTAGTTAAGTCGTTCATTTCCTGCTTGAAGATACCAGCTACAGAGTTCCGAGCATTACCAGCACCGCCCGAAGGAGGGACGGGCGATATACCTACTAGTGCATCAAACTCGTCGAATAGAACAATTGTTGGGCCTTGCTGGCGCTTCATGGCGTCAAACAATTGTTTTATATTTTGCTCTGAGGCGCCCAACCACCTGTCGTAGATGTCGCTGCTTTGTATCTTCCAAAGTTCTGCTCCAATCTCATGGGCTAGAGCGGTCGCTAACATAGTTTTACCGGTGCCAGGCTCGCCGTATAGCAAAACACCTTGAGGACGAGTGGCTCCCCATTTTTCCATGATTTCAGCATTCTTGAAGGAAAGCGCTATGTCCTTTAGGTATTGCTTCAGCGATGTGCTACCGCCGATATCATCCAGGCTGAGTTCTTCGCTAGCAAGCGTCTGGTCGATAATTTCCGGCAGATCATGGGTTGAATTACTTTGTTCAATTTGATTAGGTGCTCTAGACGATAGGGCAATGCTTCCTAATTGTCTTGAAGTCTGCATTGGTGAGGGGCTAATCTTTTCACCTAGTCGGTAGGTCCGTGCCAAGGTTAAGGGAGTATACTCGTTCGGTGCAGTACTTGCCAAATCAAGTAACATAACCATAAGTTTTCCAAAATCTTCCAATTGGTCTTGAAGGTTAATTCCATCAAGTGGGGGTGGTGCAATTGTAATCTCTTTTTTTTCGATGCTATGGTCAGTTGTAATTAATTTTTGGTTATTAGTCACAACAATTCGTTTCCTGGGATTATCAAGCCACGCAAGCATTCTAAGACCCTTCTGAGTTTGTACATTTAGGGTATTGCCGAACATGACAGCTTCAGCAGAGTACCATTGGGAAGAAAAAGCATTCTTTGTAGATAATTTATTACCCACATTTGTAATCCATTTACTCTGATCATGCATTTGATCCAACAGGATAATTAATTCAAGGTGCAAACCTTTTTCACCGTGATTATTCTGAGCAATGGCTGTTTCAACAAACGCCCTTTCGATATTTCCGCCGAAGTCACTCCGGTCAAAGATACGTTGTGGCTCACGTTCGCTGTCAGTTAAAATTTGTTCAACATTAAAAATCTCGACACTTGAATCCCGATGACTTATCTGAATCTCTGGCTTGCCTGGATTCTGTGATGGATCTTGATCACCCATAATTCGTATAAAGTAACCTATTATACCACAGATGTCAACTCTGGCTTCTGTAACCGCTTGCTTCCTCCCCCTTCATTTTATTTATACGAAGTGCAAATTAACAATTTTATTAACATATTGAATAACTTTTATGAAACGACAACATAGTTAAATTTCATCTCAGTTTTTGAGGCAAAAGCGGTTACTCGCATAATGAACCATTTCTCGTTGATAAGCACCCAAGGAGCTATGTTATAGTAGGTACACATGGAGAATGCTGAGACGATCCTGGTTGTTATCTTATCGAGTTTCCTGGCTGTATTTCTGGCTCTCGGTATTACTCTGTTAATAATTTGTATAAAAATCGCCAGCCGTGTTCAGCGTATCACGGCCAAGGCCGAAAACATCGTCGACCAAGCTGAAGATATCGGCGAATTTTTTAAAAAAGCTAGTGGTTCGTTCGCGCTGACTCGGCTGATTGCCCATATTGCAAATTCGGTATTTCATCACGAGGACAAGCACGCTAAACGGAGGCAAACCAGCGATGACTAAAAGGCGCGGGAACGTAGCATTAGGCGGACTACTTTTAGCAATACTGGGCTATATAGCTGGCGTGCTGACAGCACCCAAAAGCGGCAAAGAAACTCGCCATGACATCCAACGTTCGGCTCAGAAAGCAAAAACTGTTGCCGAGAGACAACTCAAAAACTTGCATAGCGAGCTGAACCAACTGATCGATGCGGCACAGGTCAGCACCAAGCAAGTCAGTGCAAAGGTTAAATCCAACTTGGACAATTCAATCA
>CAYGDJ010000005.1:0-1478 GCA_964348625.1 uncultured Candidatus Saccharibacteria bacterium
CTGCCAGCGATCGTACCAGTTACAATGACGTTTTTGAACGAATTTTTGCCGAACAGTCCAGTGCTCACCGCATGCAAATAATAGAACCAGGCTCGAACTTGCCCCACGTATTCCGCTATGAAGTCTCCTGGGAAACTTGTTTCAAATTTCTCTACGTTTTCAAACGGGTAATGGAACTGGGCAAAAGGCATGGAGCCAGCCTCAAACCAAGAGTCCATAACCTTGTCTATCCTCTTATAGGTGACCTTATCTATTGTAAATGTCACATCATCTATCCAGGGCCGATGGTAATCATCCAGTTCTACGCCAGACAGTTCCTTTAGCTCGGCGTAGCTGCCGATGACTTTGATATGTTCCTTGCCCTGTTTGTCCGTACCTTTCCAAACTGGCATGGCGGTAGCCCAAAAGCGATCACGGCTTAGATTCCAATCGGGCGCACTCTGTACAGTTTTAGAAAATCGGCCATGCTTTAGGTGCTCTGGAAACCAGTTAATGTCAGTGTTGTTTACTAGCATTTGTTCACGTTGGCCATCAATGTCCATGAACCAGCTGGGATGAGCCCTATACATAAGTTTGGTACCGCACCGATGACAATGAGGGTAACTGTGGCGTATGTAGTCAATCTTCCACACTACCCCTTGTTCATGTAAATCTTTGGCAATCTGTTTGTTCGCTTCCCAGATGTTTTGGCCTTTCCATGGGCCAGAGGTATAAAAACCGTTCTCGTCGGTATCTATAACCCATGGGAAACCCTGTTGCTTGCTCAGTGTATAATCTTCCTCTCCGTAGGCTGGCGACTCATGAGCTATACCTGTTCCCTCTTCCGCATGAATAAAATCGGCATGCCAGATTTTAAAGGCTTTTTCGTCTAGGTCTTTATGAGTGTCAAATAACGGCTCATATGATCTTCCTACTAGCTCTGCTCCCTTAAAACTTCGGATTAGTTTGTGTGGAATCGGTTGGTGTTTTTCATCGGTTAGAACCTTCTGTAGTAGCTCACTGGCCACAATCAACTTCTGGCCGGCCACCTCTACTTCGCTATATTCCAAATCCTTATTAACGGCAATTGCGGAATTTGATGGCAATGTCCACGGCGTAGTTGTCCAGGCCAACAGATAGACCGGTTGCGAGTCGTGAGTCGTGAGCTGTGAACTTTCCTTCTTGTTCTCGGTTCCCTGTTCACCGTTCTCTGCTATCAGTTTGAACTTCACATAAACGGATGGGTCAGTTACGTCCTGGTAAGAGTTGTCCATGGCCACCTCAGCCTTGCTGAGTGGCGTAGCGTCGCGTGTACAGTACAACAGTACCTTTTCGCCCTCATAGATTTTCCCTTTGTCATACAACTGCTTGAAAGCCCACCAAACTGATTCCATGTATTCCTTGTCCATGGTTTTGTATGCACCCTTAAAATCAACCCATCGCCCAACGCGATTTATGGTGTCTTCCCAGAGTGATCCCGTCTCCACCATATTTTCCCG
>CAYGDJ010000005.1:1578-12108 GCA_964348625.1 uncultured Candidatus Saccharibacteria bacterium
TCCTTGGGCCGCATTTCTACAGATTTCTCAAAGGTCTTGTGTTGTTTCCAATAGCGAACCAGGTCTTTCTCGTATTCAATTGGCTTACGCCGAGTATTTTGTTTGAATCTCATGTATTTGCTAGAGCTCCAGATAAACTCTCAAAACTGTTGATAGGGGTAATTGTATCTTATAGCGCTCTAGCTAGCAACGTAACTGGCAACATCGTTCATGAGAGGCAATATCTCTCCTTGCCAGCTATTGAGTACCGAGCCGTCGTCTTTCAGGGCTAAAATCGCCGGAGGGCTAGTAATGTCATACAGTTGCGCAGTTTCCGCCCCTTCGCGTGTATCTATATCTTTTTGTTCGATGACCACTGAAGAATGGAGCCGTCTAAATTCGTGAACGAACTCCTCTACACGCCTGCCATGCTCAGAATCTTGCCGATAAAGAATAACCACTTTCATGGGTATAAGACTAACATGGAAGACGTGATCCGTGAACGGTGAACCGAGAACGAGCTTTAGGTTCACTGTTCACCGTTCACTGTTCACTGTTCTCAGTTCACGCTTAGTTAACTACAGCCGGTGGTGCTGCCACAGCTGGTACATACGTAGCAGCTGCCGGCTTTCTGCGTCTGATTACCGCAGTTGTAGCACAGAGGCGCTGTGTCATCTGCCTTGACGGCTGTTTTTGGTTTTTCGATCAGCACTTCAACCTTTGGTTGCGCGGCCACCTTGGCCTCAGCAACTTTTGGAGTTGGGGTTGGCTCGGGCGCAATGGTGTCTTCGAGAAGACTGGTTTGCTCATCTGGCATATCATCTATTGATGCCAGACCAAGCTCCAGACGATCATCGAATGACAAGTAGCTAAGGGCTAACCGGCGGAATATGTAATCCACTAGTGAGGTAGCTGTGCGAATATCCTGATCATCGGTGATGCCTGCTGGGGCAAACGACATGCTGGTCAGTCCTTTTACGTACACTTTCATTGGTACGCCGAACTGTAAACCATAGCTGATAGACCGGCCAAATGAATCCATGATGCCCGACAGAGTTGAACCAACTTTGGCGATACTGATGAACAGTTCGCCTGGTGTACCGTCTTCGAATTCTCCAACGGTGAAGTAACCGTGTACTCCGCCGACAGTGAAGGAGAAGGTTTTAGCCGCACGAACCTTTGGCAATTCACGACGCACCGCGCCTTTGACTACAAACTTGTCGGTGACTGCCTCAACGGTTTTGGTTTGTGGTTTTTTGTCAGCACCTTCTTTTTTGGCCATGGACAATGGCTGGGCAACCTTACAGTTGTCGCGGTAAATGGCTACGGCCTTCAAGCCGAGCTTCCATGACTCCATATGAAGTTGTTCAACGTCTTCCACTGTTACATCTTCTGGCATGTTAACTGTTTTGCTGATCGCGCCAGAGATGAAAGGTTGTACAGCTGACATCATTTTGACGTGACCCATATAGTTGATAGCGTTATCCCCCATGGAACATGCGAATACTGGTTCATGTTCTTTCTTGAGGTGGGGAGCGCCTAATATTGTTTTTTCGACATCAATATAGGTAACTATGTCGTCTACTTGTTGTTTTTTGTAGCCCAGAGCCCTGAGTGCACGAGGAACTGTCTGGTTAACGATACTCATGGTGCCGCCACCGACTAATTTTTTGACTTTGACCAGACCTAGATCAGGTTCTATACCGGTGGTATCACAATCCATCATGAGGCCAATAGTACCAGTTGGTGCCAACACTGAAGCTTGCGAGTTACGTACACCGTATAGATTACCCAGTTCTACTGCATCATCCCATGCGCTGGCAGCTGAACTGAGTAATTCCTCTGGTACCAAGCTGGCATCAATCTTCGATACTTCTTCACGATGCATCTTCAGCACGTTGAGCATGCCTTCACGGTCTTTGTGGAAACCAGCGAACGGACCGACTCGATTAGCGATTCGCGCGCTTGTGGCGTACGCCTGACCCGTCAGAAGCGCCGTGATGGCTGCTGCTAAGGCACGACCCTCGTCACTATCATATGGAAGGCCTAGAGCCATCAAGAGCGCTCCTAGGTTGGCATAGCCGATACCTAGCTCACGGTAAGCCTTGGCGTTCTTGGTAATGTTCTCTGTTGGGTATTCGCTGTAGCCAACCAGGATTTCCTGAGCTGTGAAGATAAGTTCCACGGTGTGGATGAAGGCTTTGATGTCAAAACTATCGTCATCGTTCAGGAACTTCAGCAGGTTGAGCGAAGCTAAATTACATGCGGAGTTGTCCAGATGCATGTACTCGGAGCACGGATTGCTGCCATTTATACGGCCGGCATTCGGCGCGGTGTGCCATTTGTTAACAGTAGTGTCGAACTGCATACCCGGGTCAGCGCATTCCCATGCGGCTTCAGCAAGCTGCCGGAAAAGGTCGCGGGCTTTGATGGTCTTGACTGTTTTGCCAGTACTAACCGCCCTGAGATCCCAATTCTGGTCATTTTCTACCGCCTGCATGAACTCATCTGTCACTCGTACTGAATTATTGGCGTTCTGGTACTGAATCGAGTGAATGTCTCTGCCATCAAGCGACATATCCCAACCAGCCGCCTCCAGATCACGAGCCTTACGCTCTTCTCGGGCTTTGGCCCAGATAAACTCTTCTACATCTGGATGGTCAGCGTTTAGAATGACCATCTTGGCCGCCCGTCGGGTCTTGCCACCGCTTTTGATAGCGCCGGCCGATGCATCGGCGCCACGCATAAAGCTCAGTGGGCCAGAGGCTGTACCAGCACTTTTGCCTAGAGCCTCGGCTGATGACCGGATGGTGCTGATGTTGATTCCGGAGCCGGAGCCACCCTTGAAGATCATGCCTTCTTCTTTGTACCAATTCAGGATTGACGGCATAGTGTCTTCTACAGCTAGGATGAAACAAGCGCTGGCTTGCTGAGGACGTTCCGGCACACCGATATTGAACCACACAGGTGAGTTGAATGCTGCCCGTTGCGTTGCCAAAACATACTTTAGCTCTTCACGGTAATCTTCGGCTTCCTCTTCCGTCTCAAAGTAGCCCTCTTGAAGCCCTTGACGAGTAATCGTGTCAGCGACACGATCAACTAGTTCTTTCAGTGAGCTTTCTCGTTCTTTGGTGCCTGGTGTACCCGTAAAATACTTTTGTGCCACGATGTTGATAGCATTGAGCGACCAACCCTCCGGAAACTCCACGCCCTTTTGTTCGAAGACCGGTTTTCCGGTCATAGGATTCATAATCACTGAGTCGCGCTTAACCCAATTAAGCTGTTTGTATGCTTTGCTAACAGGGGTCGTAAAGAGCCGCCTGCGCTCCAGGATTGCTGTTTGTCCCATAATTACCCTCACTTTATAGTTAATTTTTGTAGGTTTTTGTTAGAACGCTTGTCTCTCAAAAAGCGTTTGGGCTCTCTTAACCCTTGACTGCCTTGGTTTTCTTCTCTCGGATTTGTAGCAATTCGTGTTCGAATCCTGCAATATCCTTAAAGCGCCGATATACGCTGGCGAAGCGTACGTAGGCAACCTCGTTGAGCTGCGATAAACGATCCATCACCAACTCGCCAATTTTAGCTGAAGGGATTTCTGTATCGTCGCAAGCATATAATTCTTGTTCGATACCAGAGACCAACCGCTCTAACTGAAAACTAGTGACAGGTGTTTTTTCACAGGCTCGGTATAGTCCAGCTAGCAGTTTTTCTCGGCTAAACAATTCACGGTTGCTGTCGTTTTTGATCACAATGAGCTGAGGTCTTTCGATTCGCTCATAGGTTGTAAAACGAAAATTACAATTGATGCATTCGCGGCGGCGGCGAGTTGCCTCACCCTCGCTAACATCACGTGATTCGATAACTTTGGTTTCTGCATGCTGGCATTGAGTGCATTTCATATATGCAAACCTCCAGATGTGTAAAACTTTTGTTCAGTAATAAGGTGCTGTCGCTATATTTTGATTCTACATATAGCGCCTATAACAATTAGAATAACTCTACCTATAGCGTTTTGCAAGTAAGAAAACGGTGTGTTTTTTACCCCGCACCTGAATCTGTTAACGAAAGCCTAGTCGTCTTTTTCTTCGCTGGAAGACGAGTTTTTTTCCGTCTGATTTTGTCGACGTTTGGTCAACCGGCGAAGAAACGACGGTTTTTCAAGCTCATCTTCCTCATTGTCGTGACTAAACGACGGATCAGTCGGATGTTCGGAATTTTGTTCATCCTTCTTCGTTGACACGTCTTTGGCCTCGGTAGAATCTTCTCCATCATGCTCCAGAGTCCAGATGTTCGGCATAGGCTTGTCCTCAGTAAATGCAGCTTCTTTATCAGTTTCAAGATCCATATCAATGTCTTTCATAACATGTTCATCGGTTTTTTCTGGTTCTTCTACAGCAAATGATTCTACCGCGGGTACAGCCCGATTATTGAAATAAGCCGCATCAAACCCGGTGGCAACCACCGTTATGATGACTTCACCATCAAGTTCAGGATTGATAGTCGCCCCAAAGATAATGTTGGCATCGCTGTCAGCAGCGGCTGTAATGGTTTCTGCGGCACTGTTAATTTCGTGCATGGACATATCTGAGCCACCGATGACATTGAACAATATGCCTCTGGCTCCATCTATGGAAACCTCCAGCAGGGGTGACTCAACAGCTTGTTGGGCTGCCTGGATAGCCCGGTTTTCGCCGCTGGCACGGCCAATTCCCATCAATGCCGAACCGGCATTGCTCATAACTGTCTTAACGTCGGCGAAGTCCAGGTTGATAAGTCCATGAACGGTGATTAGATCAGAAATCCCCTGGACTCCCTGCCGCAACACATCATCAGCTACTTTGAATGCTTCCAGCAGTGGCGTTTGTCTATCTATTGTTTGTAGCAATCGATCATTTGGAATAACAATCAACGTATCTACAGCCGAGCGTAATTTATCAATTGCCGTATCGGCGTTACGACGACGTTTTTCCCCTTCGAAGGCAAAAGGTTTCGTAGCAAATCCTACAACAAGTGCTCCTGCCTCTTTGGCCAATTGAGCCACGATATGGCCAGCCCCGCTACCGGTACCGCCCCCCGCGCCGAGTGTAATAAACACCATATCAGCACCTTCAACAGCTTTTTTGATATCTTCAATTGATTCTTCGGCTGCTTTTTGGCCAGTCGCTGGATCAGCACCAGCGCCAAGCCCGCGAGTTGCGTCTTTGCCGATGTGGATTTTGCTATCTGCCCTTGAATGATGCAGCGCCTGGGCGTCTGTGTTCACGGCTATGAACTCAACGTTTTCGACACCAGAGTCCACCATGCGGTTAACCGCCGCACCACCCGCACCTCCAACACCGATAACCTTTATACGTGCGAACGTCTCAATAGCTGGTGCAACCTGTGGCATGAATTACCTCTTACTTTTCCCTATCATGGTATATCATATTAAAACATCGTCAAGAGCAATCCGCACTAATTTTTATATATAGAGCTAATTAGCTCTTAGACGACGCCAAAGATCATCTACCAAATTGAACACTTTGATATTTGGTTTGCCGGCATGATGATTCTTGGGTGATGGAGGCATTAGTAACATATCAAGCATCATTAGCCCTACGGCTGTAAAGTAGCCTGGGTCATCAACCGTATCAATCAATCCACCCACTTCCCGCATATGACCAACCCGAGCGGCAAGCTCTAACTTTTGCTTCACAAAGTCTGCCAGACCAGGAAGTTTGGCTGTACCACCACTGAGTACCACCCCACCTGGCAGTTTACGTGACCGATGGATGCGTTTTAGTTCTTTGTCGACTAGCTCTAGTAATTCTTCTACCCGAGCCTCGGTAATCATCATGACTTCTTCAACTTCAAACAAGTGGCTACGGTTGTCGTGTTCGACTTTGATCATTTTTATGCCACGCTTCGGTTCACTAAGTGTAGCGTGTTCAATCTTTACCTTCTCGGCGATATCCAGATCAGTTTTCAGACCAATCGCCAAATCATTTGTTATATGAATACCTCCGACAGGGATGACCGCAACATGCTGGACTTCACCGTCTTCCACAACCACCATATTGGTAGTACCAGCACCTATGTCCAATAGGAGGGTACCGGCTTCTTTCTGCTGTCGGCTCAAAACCGCTTCGGCAGCGGCCAGGCTGGACACCGTCCGATGTTGGGGAGTCAAGTGTGCCCGCTCCAAAACCATATCTAAGCTCCGAAGGTTTGGTACAACCGCTGTAACGATATGGGTGTCCACCTCTAGTCGTACACCGTGCATGCCTATAGGATCTTTGATATTGTCCTGGCCATCAAGTCGGTAGTTCTTGGCAAAGACCTGTAAAATTTCACGGTTGGCTGGCAGTTGTACTATCGTTGCGGCTTCTTCCACACGCATGCGTTCCTCTGGGCCAATCTCGCGATCGGGACTACTGACAGCCACGACACCCCTTGAATCCATGCCCATTACGTGGGTACCATTTACATTTACGGTAACTCCCCGTATCTGCATACCGGATAAACGTTCTGCTTCACCAACTGCCTGGATAACTGACTCAGCTACATCGTCAGCATGAATAACAACGCCCTTGCGCATCCCGTTATTCGGTGCGCTACCATGACCAATAACAGATAGTCGCCCTGGGTCGTGTTGATCCTGAATACCGACGACGCATCTGACTGTTTGTGTTCCTATGTCCAGGCCCACATACACTTGAGCCTGCGATTGTTCGCGCATGTGGCCAGTATATCGCTTAAGGATAGTATGTACAATTATTGAATGCTCAATGCTCAAGTTTCAATGATCAATAAATGCATCAATGATTTAATCATTTAATGCATTATTCGCATTGGTCATTCATTGAACATTGTTCATTGATAATTGATCATTAAAGCTGGGTGAGAATTTCACAACCGTCCTCTGTTATAAGTACAGTGTGTTCAAATTGGGCTGACCAACTACTGTCAGCCGACCAGAGCGTCCAGCCGTCGGGATCACCGATTATACCTGGCTTGCCCAAGTTAGCAATCGGCTCAATCGCAATCGTCATACCCGCCTGGAGTATTGGTCCAGTGCCGGATTTACCATAGTTTGGAATATTGGGTTCCTCGTGTAGGAAATGGCCGACTCCATGTCCCACTAACTCTTCGACGATCCCCAGTTTGTAAGACCTAAGCACAGTTTCTATCGCCGCCGATACATCACCCACAGGACAGCCAGCTTGAACAACCGATATGCCGGCCTCAAGAGCTTTCCTAGTTCCATCGATCAAGCGTTGGGCGTCCTTGCTAATCGATCCAACGCCAACCGTTATTCCAGCGTCAGTGATCATACCGTGATAACGTACCCCGAAATCATAATTTACGACATCACCTTGTTTGAGTGCTATATCAGTAGGAATGCTGTGTTGTACTTGGTTATTTACAGATATGCAGATGGCGTCTGGGTAACCCTGAAAGCCCTTGAAAGCCGGCTCACCACCTAGGCGTTTGAGCTGGTCTACGGCTAAATGCGACATGTCTTTTGGCGTCATGCCAGCATCAGTTTTTGTACGTAGTAGCTCCAGAACAGTCGCAAGCATCCGGCCACTTTCCCGCATAGCGGCGACTTCCGCGGGTGTCTTGATGCGGTTCATCATGTCTTGATAGTTTCTAGTGCTGTCGAAATTGCGTCATGTACCTCCGCTACAGCCTGGTCGCCGTCTATATCATAAACCTTGATCCCGACTGCTTTGAATTGTTCCAGAATCGGCACGATATTTTCCTGGTAATCTTTGAACCGTGCTGAGATGGCTTCTGCTGTGTCGTCCTGGCGAGCGCGTTGTAACAATCGCTCCCGCACGACT
Source organism: uncultured Candidatus Saccharibacteria bacterium (assembly GCA_964348625.1). Lineage (GTDB taxonomy): Bacteria > Patescibacteriota > Saccharimonadia > Saccharimonadales > CAZARM01 > CAYGDJ01. The sequence continues at coordinate 9,384 of CAYGDJ010000005.1, forward strand.
TTTTCAGAAGCAGTCAAATGAATCACGGCAGTTAGGTTCAGCTGCCCATGTTTGACTTGGGATAGCAACCAGTCAGCTTGTTCGGCAGTTCTGGGAAAACCATCTAGAACAAATTCTTCTTGTGTGTTCACTACCGTAAAAATTTTCTGAACCAAACGGATAATTTCATCATCTTCCAGCAGCTTGCCAGAAACCATATTTTTTCGGGGCTCACCGGATATTAGCATACGCAAAAACTCACCGGTTGATAGCCAGGGCAACCCCAGTTCATCGGCGAGAGCTCTACCCTGGGCACTTTTGCCGGCTCCAGCCACACCCATGAATAGGATCATTGGCTCAGCCTTTCTTTGACCAGCCGAGCAATTATTGCTCCATCTGCTGCTGCGCCCGTTTTTTGTTTCACCGCACCGATAATTTGACCCATTTGCTGCATTGAGTCAGCGCCAATATCCCCGATAACTTCGTCAACAATTGTTCTGATCTGAGCCTCATCCATCTGTGCCGGCAGGTATTTTTCTATTACCAACTTCTCGTCTAGTTCAGCTTGGGCTTTTTCGGCATTACCACCCTGGGTGTAAAGATCAGCACTTTCTTGTCTTTTTTTGGCTTCTTTTTGAAATACGGTGATAATTTCATTGTCACCCAGGCCCTGATCCCGCTTATTCTCAGCGATTTCTACATTCAAAATGGCACTTTTCAGCCCTCGGAGTGTAGTGGTGAGCATCTTGTCGCCTGACAGCATGGCCGCCTTTATATCTATATCTACCTGTTGTTTCAAACTCATCTCCACAATAGTTTACCAAAATTATATCAATATGAGCAAAACGAGAAACTATCGCTGGCCGAGTTTCATTTTCTTGACTTTGTCGGCTTTGCGGGCGCGGCGAACTATGGCTTTTCCTCGGCGGTCTCTTTTGCTCATAGCCTTGTCGAAGTACTGGCCTTGTTTGGCAACGGCTAAAACGCCGGACTGCTGCACTTTGCGTGTAAACCGACGTAGGATGTTTTCTAATGATTCTTTGGAATCTTTGCGGGTAACTTGTATCATATCCGAATCATTCTACCCTATAGGGTAATTATTCACAAGAGGTGAGCGAAGAGATCCGTGAACAGTGAACAGTGAACCGTGATCACTGTTCCCTGTTCCCTGTTCACCGTTCACCGCCCTATTGGCCAGGCTGGCTGCGTTTTTGGGTTAGCCGTTGTGATTTCAACACTATACTTTGGAGTTCCTTGAAAATTGCGAAGTGTTTGTTGGTGTGATAAATCTTGGTATTGCCCTGTTTCTCGGAAATTAGAAAACCGATTTTCTCCAGACGTTTCAGTTCACGTTGAATGTTACCGGCGTCTTCTTTGATAAGCTTGGCTAGGCCTCTGACATGTGTCTTGAAGTCGGGGTACTTAGCATAGACAACAATTATCTTGCGCCTCACTCTCGAAGTAATAAATACGTCCAACATGCTTATCCTCCATTGTTATTAGAACAACGTAATACCTAGTATAAACGACTAACCCTCGCCTTTTCAAGCAATTTTGTCGATAATATTATTGTGCACTACTACGAGGTGATGGTTGCCACTCCACGCTACCACGGTGATAAACCCCTGACTTATCAGAGTGAGGATAGTTTAGAAGTTGGTTGTATAGTAGTCGTACCACTCCAAAGACAACAAGTTCTGGGTGTTATCAGAGCTAAAATGTCTGCTAAGCCGTCGTTTGCCACAAAGGCAATCACCAAAACCGCAGGCAGCAAAACCTTGCCTCCACAAACTTTACAGCTGATCAACTGGTTGAAGGGCTATTACCCAGCTCCTTTGGGATCGCTTATGCAGCTGGTACTACCGAGTGGTTTATTGCAAACCAGCCAAAGACCATACGTTATTTCAACAAAAAAACATTCTCCTGCTCCTCCCCTAACATCTGAACAAAAACAAATTATCGATCAGATCGACAAGCTTCCGCCCCAAAGTCTGCTACTCCATGGCGATACCGGTACGGGAAAAACCCGTGTGTACATAGAGTTGGCAGAACAGCAGATCAAAAAAGGTAATTCCGTCATTGTCCTCACGCCTGAAATCGGTCTCACGCCCCAACTGGCTGTTGGTTTTGAAAAGGTGTTTGGGTCTGCTGTCGTCGTATTGCATTCCAATCTAACTCCTGCTGAGCGACGTAACCGCTGGCTATACGTGCTGGAATCCTCCGCGCCAGTGATTGTTGTTGGCCCGCGCTCAGCACTTTTTGCCCCAGTCCACGAACTCGGTCTCATCGTCGTCGATGAAGCTCATGACACTGCCTACAAACAAGAGCAGCAGCCTTATTATCAGACCTCCCTTGTAGCAGCCACCCTAGGTAAGTTATGGGGCGCTAGGGTCGTCTTGGGCTCAGCAACACCGTCGGTATCTGATTATTTTGCTTTTTCAGAGAAAAAATTACCGATATTGCGCATGAAAGAATCAGCAATTTCACATAGTTTTGAATTACAGCTTTCATTGGTAGAGATTTCAGACAGAACCAAGTTCACTAGATCTGCATATCTATCGGAGGATTTGATTAAATCGATCGCCATTACAAAAGAACGCGGCGAACAATCGTTAATCTTCCTAAACCGTCGTGGCACAGCACGCCTCATCCTATGCGAACAGTGTGGCTGGACAGCCCAATGCCCCAACTGTGACATTTCTCTAACCTACCACGGTGATAAACATCAGATGCATTGTCATGTTTG
>CAYGDJ010000005.1:12208-14214 GCA_964348625.1 uncultured Candidatus Saccharibacteria bacterium
TGGATCTACCAAAGCTAAGTTTGGTCGGAATTGTCGTAGCAGATACCAGTCTGTTTATACCAGATTTTACCGCCGAAGAGCACACCTATCAACTGCTTTCACAGATTATTGGTCGGGTTGGGCGGGGTCATCGGCACGGCTCGGTGATTATCCAGACATACCACCCTGATCATACCGCCCTGCAATCGGCAATCCAGCGCAACTATGCGGCATTCTATGAAAAACAGATCAAGGAACGCGAACTATTCAAATTTCCACCCTTTTCATACCTCCTAAAACTCACTGTTAGCCGGAGCAGTACCAAAGCTGCGGAGACTGCTGCCCAAAAAGTCGTCCAAATCCTGCGTTCGCTACAGCTGCCGATTGAGATCATTGGTCCAAGCCCTAGCTTCTACCAAAAAACACATAGTAAATACCATTGGCAAATCATCGTAAAAGCCCGGGATCGCAAACATTTATTGACCGCCATCGTTCGTCTTCCTGCAAATATCAGCTATGATATCGATCCGGTCAGTTTGATCTGATTACTGGCTATAGGTATACTTCTACCCAAATGGCGACAAAAGACGACATCATAACGCTCCCAAACAAACATCTGCGGCAGCGCTCGACCCGCGTTGGTTTGATTACTGATGATATCCGTAAACTTATCTCCAAAATGGAGGAGGCTACCCTGGACTGGGAAGATAGCCGATCTCATGAGGTAGGAGTTGCTCTGGCCGCTGTTCAGATAGATGAATTACTGCGCATTGTGGTAATTCGTAGTAACTTTGACGACAAAAACGATAGAACTTTCCGAACATTCATCAATCCTGAGATCGTGAAGTACGAGGGCGAGATTCAGGACGACTACGAGGGCTGTTTGAGCATTCAGGATATCTACGGCAAAGTGAAGCGTCACACCAGGGTACGCATCAAAGCCAAAGACATCGATGGCAAAGAAGTTCGTCTAACGGTAGATGGCTTCGTAGCACGCATTTTTCAGCACGAGATTGATCACTTGAACGGTATAGTCTTCGTAGACCATATCAAGGATAATAAAGACGCTTTTTACCGCTTGGATAAAGATGGCCGACTGGAGGAGTTAAACTATGAAAATGACATCCAAAACAATAGTATTCTTTGGTAGCGGCCCGGTGGCTGCCGCTTCCCTACGCTCACTATTTGATAATTTTGAGATAGAGGCGGTTATTACCAAAGCTGTTCCGGCACATCATAAAGAATCGGCTCCGGTCGAAACATTAGCCAAAGAACTGGATTTAAACCTATTTTTTGCGAACACAAAACAAAAATTGGATGAGCTTATGAGCAGCCAAAATTTCAAAAGCCCTTTAGGGTTAATCGTTGATTTTGGCGTCATTGTTTCAGAAAAGACTATCGCTGCATTCCCATTGGGAATTGTAAACAGCCACTTTAGCCTATTGCCACAGTGGCGCGGTGCCGATCCGATAACGTTTGCCATCCTCAGCGGACAAACAAAAACTGGGGTCAGCTTGATGCTCATTGAACCGACGCTTGATACAGGTAAACTCCTGGTTCAAAAGAGTTTGCCGATTCAGCCCGATGACACGATCCATAGTCTAACAAACCGTCTGGTTGAGTTCAGTAATGAATTGCTGATTGAATACCTGCCCCGTTATATGGCCGGTGAAATTAGACCGCTACGGCAATCACATCCTGACCGTGCAACTTATTCCCGATTACTTACTAAACAAGATGGAATCATTGACTGGACTAAACCAGCAGAGGTGATTGAGCGGGAGATTAGAGCCTTTGCAGGCTGGCCCGGCAGCCGAACTACCTTGGCCGGCAAAGACGTAATAATTACTAAAGCTTACGCCACTCCCACGCAGCCGCCACAGGCTTTAGATATAGTCAGCCAGATTGGGGCGATTGGTATTGTTACTGGAAAAGGTACTCTTTGGGTTCAACAACTAAAGCCAGCCGGAAAAAAAGAAATGTCCGCTACTGCATTCCTAGCTGGTTATCGACAATTCCTCTAAGAG
>CAYGDJ010000006.1:0-4440 GCA_964348625.1 uncultured Candidatus Saccharibacteria bacterium
GGTCAGGGCATCTATGCGCTTTTGGTCGGCACCACTCAATCGCTCGTAGGCGGCATGGAGCATTTCATGGGCCGCAGTAACCTGCTCAACACCGTGCAAGCGCTCGTCTGTGACATCGTACAGGTATATCCCCCGCCCGCTGGCGTAGCAACCGAGCACAATGGTTTGTTCGCTGATAGTACAGCTTTGGTTGAATGATGATTTATCACTTACATCAGGATGATTAACATAGAACAACCTTCGGCCATAATCGGTCATGGCCGTGTCTGTGGCCAGTTGGACTACTTCGGCAGGTGGGCTGTAGCCACGTAGCCGATACCAGTCGTAGAGATTGTAACGTCCAAACCAAACCAAGCTCAGCAAGGCAATCGGTACCAGAATGTATGCTATGCGTTTCAGATACTGCATGAACCTAGTTTAACACTAGTTAATGATCAATCATCAATGCTCATTGCTCAATGAATGGTCAATGTCATTAATGCATTGAAATGATTGAATCATTGCTACATTCATTGAACATTGATACTTGAGCATTCTGTAGCTATACCGGTACGGTTTCGTGCTGGATATCGTACACTAACTGGTTTTTCTTGACAGTAACTTGGACGATACCGCCTTTGTGATAGTTGCTGTCGAGCAGCTCAAGGGCGATGTGATCCTCTACAGTGTCCTGAATCAGCCGACGCATCGGCCGTACGCCATTGTGAGCATCATAGCCACGATCAAGCAAATGCTGCTTGGCCTTCTGGGTGATTTGTAACCCCAAACCGTGTTTTACCAATCTCTGCTGCAGCTCATCAATCTGCAGGTCAAGTATCTTTAGCACGTCTTTCTGAGTCAGCGCCCGAAAAACAACGACCTTGTCGATACGGTTTAGGAACTCCGGCCGCATGGTTTTCTTCAGATCATCCATCACTTTATCCTTGTTGTCCGAATGCAGTCGGTCGAGGTCTTTTAGATCGCTGGGTTCGATTGCGTGGAATCCGAGGCTGGCTTCCTTTTGAAGTTTCTCCGCACCGATGTTACTGGTCATAATGATGATGGTGTTGGTGAAGTCAATCTTTCGACCCCTGGCGTCGGTCAGCGTTCCGTCCTCCAAAATCTGCAGTAACATGTTGAAAACTTCGGGGTGGGCTTTTTCGATCTCATCAAACAGAACCAGACTGTAGGGTTGTCGACGGACTTTATCAGTCAATTGCCCGCCATCGTCGTAACCGACATAACCAGCTGGTGCTCCAACCAGTCGGGCAGTATTGTGTCGTTCGCTGAACTCTGACATGTCAATTTTGATCAGTGCGTCATCGGAACCGAAGAACTCACTGGCCAGCACCCGAGCCAACTCTGTCTTGCCCACACCGGTTGGCCCTAGGAAGATGAACGACCCGATTGGCCGCTTGCCAGCAGAGATTCCGACGCGGTTGCGCCGGACGGCCTTGGAGACTGCTTCAACAGCTTCGTCCTGACCAACGATATGCTTGCTCAGAGTTTTTTCAAGTCCCAACAGATATTTGGCTTCGGCGCGGATAACTTTGGTCACCGGCACGCCGGTCATGCGGGCTACGACGTCGGCTACGTCCTCATTGGACATGACCAGTTTGTTGATGCCCTTACCGCCTGATTGGAGTTGTTTGAGCTCTTCTTTGATTTGCGAGGCACGTTGTTTATACTCAGCGGCTTTCTCGTAGTCCTCGCTGTCACCGGCTTCATCTTTGCGGGCGTTGACGAGTTTTAGCTCCTTCTGCAGTCGTCGGACTTCTGGTGGTGTTTTGCCCTTGTCTACGCGCAAATGCGCGGCAGTCTCGTCCAGCAGGTCAATCGCCTTGTCAGGCATGAAACGGTCGTTGATATAGCGCTTGGCCAGCGTCACCGTGTCGTCGATGACTTCGTCGCTAACCTTCACGTTATGAAATGCCTCATAGTGTTTGCGCAGCCCTTTGAGGATAGAGACCGTCTCTGTTATGGTCGCTTCCGGTACTTGGATCGGCTGGAAACGACGCTCCAAGGCAGCGTCCTTTTCTATGTACTTGGTGTATTCGGCGGTTGTGGTCGCGCCGATCATCTGGATTTTGCTGCGAGCCAGGGCCGGCTTCAGGATATTGCCGGCATCCATTGCGCCCTCGGCAGCACCAGCGCCGACGATCAAATGCAGTTCATCTATAAATACGATGATTTTTTTGTCGTTTTCTAACTCGGCCATGACTTTTTTCAGCCGTTCTTCGAACTCGCCACGGTATTTGGTACCGGCGATCATTCCGGCTAGGTCGAGCATGACAATGCGCTTATCCAGCAGGCTGTCCGGTACATCTTCGGCCACGATACGCTGTGCCAAGCCTTCGACGATAGCAGTTTTGCCGACACCCGGCTCGCCGATCAGCACCGGATTGTTCTTGGTCCGGCGGTTTAGAATCGTAATCACACGGCGAATTTGTGTCTCACGGCCGACGACTGGGTCAAGTTTGCCCTCCCTTGCCTGGGCAGTCAGGTCATTGCCGAAGAAATCCAGCGCAGTTTTGCGGACTTTTTTGCCCCGACGGCGGGTTTCTGAAGCGTGTTCGCTCTCGCCGTCATACTGTTGGCGGTTCAAAAATTGTTCAATCTCAGCTATGATCGTATCTACTTCGACGTTCATGTCACGCAGCAACAGCGTTGCTCGGGCGTTTTTCTGGGTTAGGATACTGTACAGAATGTGCTCTGTGCCGCAGAATTCCTGATTAAAATCCTGAGCCACGTCATAAGCCATCTTTAGTGTTAGCTTGGCAGTCTCGCTCAGGCCTTTTGCCCCCATATTTATAACTAGTGTCTTGGGCGTCAGGTTTAACGCCAAACGTGCTCGATCCAGCGTCACGCCAACGCCCTCTAAGACCTTGGCCCCCATGCTGGTATCCTGTGCCAACACCCCGAGCAACAAGTGCTCCGTACCGACATAGGCACTGCCAAAACTGTGGGCGATCGCGTCGGCGTGTTTGAGGCTTTGCAAGGCATTATCTGTCAGATGATTCAAAAATTCTTGGAAATCTTGGCTCTGTGGCATCATAAAACGAGTCCCTCGTTTAATTGTCAGTTACCAGTGACCAGTTATCCGTAGATCACCAGCAACTACATCCAGTATACCAACATTAGCACTCAAGGGTCAAGAGTGCTAAACATGCCGATGACTGACCCCTTTTGGAGCTGCCTAGCACGCTGTTTTTACTTTTTTTCTTCGCCGTGTTCTTCGATGGCTTCGAGCAGCGAGCTTTCCAGCTCCGACTTCTTCTTTAGCTTCTGGACGACTGGTTCTCCACTGATTGGCGGCTTTGCTTCAGCTGGCTTAGCCGCTTGCTCGGCAGCTATGTCGATCTCGTATCCTGTTAGTTTGCTAGCCAGACGGACGTTCTGGCCGCCTTTGCCGATTGCGATACTCAACTGGTCTTCTGGTACGGTGACCTTGGCTTTCTCATCTTTGATCTCAACCTTGGCGACTTTAGTTGGAGAGAGAGCGTTGGTAATGTAGGCGATTGGCTCATCGCTCCAAACCACGATGTCGATTTTTTCCTGTTCGCCGATTTCGCTCATCACGGCGTTGACGCGTGTGCCGTGACCGCCGACAAACGTTCCGACCGGATCAACACCCTGGACAGAGCTGGCAACAGCGATCTTCGATCGGACACCGGCTTCACGAGCGACGTTTTTGATCTCTACGGCGCCGTTTTCCATTTCTGGCACCTCGGCGCGAAATAGCCATTCTATGAATTCATTGTTGCCTCGACTGACAACCAGTTGCGGCCCGCGAAACCCGCGTTCAACATCCTTTAGAAATACTTTTAACCGTTGGCCCGGAAAGTAGCGCTCACCTTGGATTTGTTCGCTGCGGGGCATGATTCCCTGGGCTTTGCCCAAGTCCACCCGAATGATGTTGCTTTCAACCCGACTGACGATACCGTTGATGACGGTGCCAATCTTGTCCTCGTATTCGGCCATGATGATTTCACGCTCAGCCTCACGAAGCCGTTGCAGTATGACTTGCTTGGCTGTTTGAGCCGCCACACGTCCAAATTCCTCGACTTTCTGATGAAGCTCGATCATGTCGCCGATGGCAGCGTCCTTTTTGCGTTTTTGGGCATCTTCCAGCGAAATTTCAAAGTTTTCGTCACCGACTTTTTCGACGACTTCCTTGGTGACGTAGGCATCGACATCACCGGTGTTCAGGTTCATGCTGACCCGAACCTCTTGCTCGCGGTCACCGTAGTCACGTCGGTAAGCAGCCGCCAGGGCCTGCTCCACGACTTCTTGTACTGCCTCTTCTGGCAGGTTTTTTTCCTCGGCAATCGCCTTGATTGCCTGAGCTAGTTGTTTGAAATCCAGTTCCATAAAAATTTCTCCTTAGTCGAAATTTGGTGATAGGGATTTGTTTTTGGCCTTATCTTGACCCTGAACCCTATACGCTAATCGCTAGTTATT
>CAYGDJ010000006.1:4540-12560 GCA_964348625.1 uncultured Candidatus Saccharibacteria bacterium
ATTTGTTTTTGGCCTTATCTTGACCCTGAACCCTATACGCTAATCGCTAGTTATTAAAAAGTCCGACCTGTCGGCCGGATAACTGTATACATATTAACCGACGCATGGCTTGTTGTCAAACCGACACGGGATGCTACATATAGTCTGCTACACTAGATACAAATGGCAAAAACCGTAAAACGACTTTTCTATGAGTTTGAGCCGGAGCATTATGATTTGGCTCTGGTGCCTGACCGCGAGGCTCAGCATTTCACCGGCAGCGTGACAATTAGGGGCAAAAAAACCGGCCGGCCCAGCCAGCGTCTGACCCTCCACCAAAAAGGCCTCAAAGTCACCGCGGCACAGCTGATCAGGCACGACAAAAATGGCGAAGTGCCATTTGCTGTAGATCGGATTAACCACCAGCGAAGTTCCGATGAGGTACGTCTGCACAGTTCCGTGATGCTCTACCCAGGCAACTATACACTGCGCCTGGAGTTCGAGGGCAAGATAACATCCCAAATGAACGGTATGTACCCCTGTAAATTTGAACATAATGGTCAGGAAAAACAACTGATCGCCACGCAGTTTGAGTCACACCATGCTCGGGAGGTTTTCCCAGGCATCGATGAACCCGAGGCCAAGGCCACATTTCAGCTGACCCTCACCACGCCAAAGGACGAGGTCGTCCTGTCTAACACGCCTATCGAGACACAAAGAACAAATAACAAAAAAACAAAAACTACTTTTCAGGTGACGCCGAGGATGTCAACCTATCTGTTGGCATTTGTGTACGGCGAACTGCAGGCCGTCTCTGGCAAGAGCAAAAACGGCATAGAGGTCAAATCCTGGGCCACCGTCGCACAACCGCTAAAACATCTGCAGTATGCCAATGATGAAGCGATCGCGCTTCTGGACTTCTTTGAGGATTACTTCGGTATGGCCTTTCCTTTGCCCAAGCTAGACCAGGTAGCACTGCCGGACTTTGACAGTATGGCCATGGAAAACTGGGGCCTGATAACCTTCCGTGAGGTCGGGCTACTGGCTGACCCGACCAACCGTTCTATCTCAGCCGAACGGATGATCACCATGGTGATCGCCCACGAGCTGTCCCACCAGTGGTTTGGCAACCTGGTGACCATGCAGTGGTGGGATGACCTTTGGCTCAACGAAAGCTTCGCCTCCATCATGGAATCGCTGGCGCCGGACAAACTCCACCCAGACTGGCAGGAATGGGAAGATTTCACCAGCGGACGGGTCATCGGCTGTGCCAATCGCGACGTTTATAAGGACGTCCAACCGGTCGGCGTTCAAGTCAAGCATCCGGACGAGATCATGACTTTGTTTGATCCAAACATCGTCTACGCCAAGGGTGCGCGCATCCTAAAAATGCTCTTTGACTTCATAGGTGAGGAAGCCTTTCGTGGCGGCCTGTCAGCTTATTTCAAAAAATTTGCCTACAAAAACACCTCTCGTTCAGACCTCTGGGCCGCCTTGAGTCAAAGCAGCGGCATGGACATTGATGCGCTCATGACGCCGTGGATCGAACAGACGGGTACGCCTGAGCTATCTATCCGCAAGCAAGGGGAACGACTCCAGTTGTCACAGCAACGATTCTTGCTAGATGGAGACGATACCCAAAGCCTGTGGCCAATCCCACTGCTTTCCACAACGAAAGTAGAGCCGACCATCCTGGAAAAGCGGCAAGGAGAAGTGGTGTTAGATTCCCAAACCATGCCTATCTTTAACCCTACCGGCAGCGGTCATTACCTGGTTCATTACCAGGATGAGGCACTCCGCCAAAACGTTCAACAGAAATTCCTGGATGGTACTCTGGAATCTACCGGACGTATCATCACGATTAATGACATGTTACTGCAAACTCAACGAGGCGATTTTCCACTGACTGATGCGCTAGACCTGGTTCACCAATGCCGGCAGGAAGATCGCGATGCCGTTTGGTCTGTCTTTGCCCGGGTTTTTCATGCCGCCGGACAGCTAACCGAAGGGGACACGTCAGCAGAAACTCAGCTCAAAGCAGTCAAGCGCAAGCTATCAGCAGATTGGTATAAAAAGCTCGGCTGGGATGATGCGGCGGGTGATGATCCAAACACCAAACATTTGCGTACCACCGCACTGGCTTTGAGCATCGCCGGTGAGGATCCTGAGGCAATCGCCGAGGGTCTAAGACGTATGAAAAAAGCCGGTGACGTCGAGGGTTTGGATGCCGAGCAGCGGGCTTTGATAGCCGGTGTGGCAATCCGGTTTGGCGACAAACATTACATCAAAGACTTTCTGCGGGAGCACCAAACCAGTGCAAACCCGGATGTCCAATCAGCTATCGCGGCGGCTCTTTGTTCGACCCGTGACCCCAAAGTCGCCCAACAAATCGTCGACTGGGGCATGTATGACGACAAAATCATTCGGGCTCAGGACATCGACCATTGGTTTGCTTACCTGATGCGCAACCACTACACTCGCGAAGTAGCCTGGAAATGGTTAAATGACCGATGGCCCTACCTCCTTAGCCAGTTTGGCGAGGGCAAGAAAATGGAATACTTCATCTGGTATGCATCCAGACCTATCGCTTCTCTGGACTGGCAGAAACGTTACAAAGCGTTTTTCGAACCGAAGGCTGAGGACGTGTCAATGAAACGCAATATTCTAATCTCTTTGGCCGAGATTCAGGCTCGCCTGGACTGGCGTAAACGCGATGAAGCCAAAATCAAGGTCTGGCTCAAAGGTCAGTCAAAAAGTTAGTCACCCGTGGTGGCAGATCGCTCAGTTCGATAGCCGCCAACTGGTAGTCGCCTGACCAGTCATGGTCAGAAACCCACATCTCGGCGGCAAAAGCCATCTGGCGAAGCTTGTTTGGAGTGATGTAATCCAGGCCAGAGCCTTGGTTGTCGTTGCGACGGTATTTCACCTCTACGAAATATACCCTGTCGTCTTTCTCAGCGACGATGTCGACCTCGCAGTATTTGGTTTTCCAGTTCAATTCTCTGATCTTGAAGCCTTGACTACCGATGAAATCAGCAGCGACCAGCTCCGCCGCATGCCCAGCGCTATAGTTTGTCATAGCAATGCTCGGATTGGTTTGTAACTCATGCGGTGCAAGCTGCTAACACCGTGAAGTTTCAAAAGTTCATGGTGAAGTTTTGTGCCGTAACCGACGTGCTTTTCGAACTGGTACAGCGGGTACTCCAAAGCAATTTTTGTCATGTATTCGTCCCGCGCAACCTTGGCCAAAATACTCGCCGCACTGACGGCAGGGACGAGCGAATCAGCTTTAATCATGGTTCTGACATTCGGATTACCAGCCAAATAATTGTAGTCACCATCAATGACAATCTCGTAAATAGATTCCGCTATAGCGTAATCTATTCTCATGTTTTTGAGTGCCATTTTCATGGCTTTTTGGGTTGCACGCGTCAGGCCGATCTCATCAATTTCGCTTGCGTCTACCCAACCTATACCGTATGCGGCTGTTGCCTTAATTTGTTGTGCTAATTCATTTCTGTGTTTTTTTGTGAGTTTTTTTGAATCAGACAAACCCTCTATAGGCTCATTCAGAATAACCGCCGCAGCCAACAACGGTCCAGCCCAACAGCCTCTGCCTACTTCGTCTATGCCAACAAGCGATTGCATGTAATCTAGCATAACAAAAAACCGCCCCTTCGGAGCGGTTTAAGTAGTCGATAGTATGGATTATTCTTTGGTTTCTTCGGCCTTTTCTTCATGGGCCTTCAGGGCTTCTTGGGCTTTGGCTTCCTCGACTGCCTCTGATTTGGCCTTTTGGGCAGCATCGGCCTCGTGTTGCAGCACAGCGGCTTCCTTGGCTTCTGTCTCAGCCTTCTCGGCCTCTGCATCATGAACCGTGTTGACGGCAGTACGGTCGAAGTCAACACCAGTCATTCGGGCTGATTTGCCAGTGCGGGCTCGCATGTATGTCAGGTAGTTGCGACGAACCTTGCTTCGCTTGGTAACCTCGATCTTCACAACTAATGGACTGTGGAGCAAGAAGCTCTTTTCTACACCTATACCACTAGCAATCCGGCGCACGACAATACGACTGGTGTGGCTGTCTTTTCGGTCAGTTCGAATTACCAGACCCTGAAAGATCTGGATACGTTCTTTGTTGCCTTCACGGATCTTCTGGTGGACTTTTACGGTATCACCAGACCGGACGTCAACAACTTGCGCCTTCTTGTACTTTTCCTCAATTTTCTGAATAACAGATTGCATAACCGTTAGATACTACACTATCCCTCTGTTTTTTGCAAATATGAAGATCGCTCGGAAACAGCTATAATAATATGATGGATTATAAAGAAGAAGCGCTGAAAAGACACAAGGAATTGCGGGGGAAAATCGAGGTAACACTCAAGGACACCCTGGACACAAAGGACAAACTCAGCACCTACTACACCCCTGGTGTAGCTGCCGTTTCCAGCTATGTGGCCGAACATCCTGAGGAGGCCCGTGAATACACTTGGTTGAACAATTCTGTCGCAGTGATTTCCGACGGCTCAGCCGTTCTGGGGCTTGGGGATATCGGCCCTTATGGAGCCCTGCCTGTCATGGAAGGCAAAGCCATGCTATTCAAGCATTTTGCCGGACTTGACGCGGTACCGATAATCCTGGACGTCCACACCCCAGATGAGATTGTAGCCGTGGTCAAGGCAATTGCACCCAGTTTTGGCGGCATTAATCTAGAAGACATCGCCGCACCGATCTGCTTTGAAGTAGAGGAACGGCTCAAGGCCGAGCTGAAGGTTCCGGTGTTTCATGACGATCAGCACGGCACTGCCGTCGTCGTCTTGGCCGGACTGATAAATGCCATGAAAATTACTAACCGCAAACTCAAAGATTGCCGGATTGTAGTCGTGGGGGCTGGGGCCGCAGGTACGGCTGTCATGAAACTGATCAACAAATACGCAAGTCCGGAAATCTTGGCCGTAGACAGCAAGGGCATTGTCAGCCGTGACCGGATCGACTTGAACAGCCAAAAGAAAAAGCTGCTGGAGTTCACCAACAAAAATAACGTCAGTGGGTCATTAGAGGCTGCCATAAAAAATGCCGATGTCTTCATCGGCGTGTCGAAAGCCGGGTTGTTGACCCAAGAAATGGTCAAAACCATGGCAAAGGACCCGATCGTCTTCGCCATGGCTAACCCTATGCCAGAGATCATGCCCGATGAAGCTAGTGCCGCCGGTGTAGCTATCATGGCTACCGGCCGCAGCGATTTCCCGAATCAAGTCAACAATGCCTTGGCTTTCCCAGGTATTTTCCGCGGGGCCTTGGACAACGGTGTCCAGCAAATTACTGATGATCACAAAATCGCCGCCGCCGAGGTCATCGCCAGCTTAATAGACAAACCAACTGCTGATCAGATTATCCCTAGCGTTCTCGACGACCGGCTGGTGCCAGCAATCGCCAGAGTTATAGCCTAGGAGAAGTTCGCCTGCGTTGCTGTCTTATCAGGCGTTTCCTCTCGTCTACTCCCATACCACCCCAGACACCATCGGGTTGATTGGTGTGCAAGGCATAATCTAAACACTCATTTATAACAGTACACTCACTACAGATCGCCTTTGCCGCCTCTTCGCGCAAAAATTTCCTATGCTCATTCCTATCGTTGCTCGGGTTATAGAATATATCAGGGCTACTACTACGGCAATTCGCGTCCTTAATCCAGTCTCTCGACTCTTGTTCCATACCGTCCATAATAGCTTGAAGTATACAGATTGAAGCAGTGATTGCAAATTAGCTTTCTAGCCAACTACTCGGTAAATTTCATCCAGGGTTGTCTCGCCGGCCAGAACTTTCAGCACACCATCTTGGAGCATGGTGCGCATGCCACTATGGATGGCCGCTGCCTCGATCTGCTGGGCGGACAAGCCTGCTGGATCGTGCTCCAGCAGATCACGGATCTGACCGGCCATCTGGAACTGTTCACGCAGTGCCACTTGGCCTTTGAAGCCATAGGGGTTATCGGCCGATGAGCCAGGCTTGTATAGCTGGAGATTGCCAATGTCCGGTTTCGGCACTGTGTCAGGGAGTGTATCCAGGACGTCTTGAATCGTCTTGATTGTCGCCTCGTCTGGAGTGTAGGGCTGTTTGGTGGCGTCATCCAGTCGCCGCACCAGCCGCTGAGCCATAACCAGCCGGATGGCCGATACGAATAAAGGATTCTGACCAATGATGTCTGTTAGTCGAGTCAATGCCGCCGCCGCCGATGATGCGTGAAATGTCGAGAGTACCAAATGCCCGGTCAGTGCGGCCTGTAGGGCGGTTTTTGCGGTGTCAGGATCACGGATTTCGCCAACCATGACGATGTCCGGGTCCAGACGCAGTACTGCCCGCAGCTTCTCAGCAAAACTGGTTTCCTCGGCTGATTTGGTGCTAACGGAAATCTGGGTGATACCGGCAAACTGGTACTCCACCGGGTCTTCTATGGTGATGATTTTGCGTTCGTCACTGTTCAGCGAATTGAGCATCGAATACAGTGTGGTTGTTTTGCCAGAACCAGTCGGGCCAACGGCCAACACCAGTCCGCTGGGCTTGGAGATGATGCCGTCGACGACCTTGCGCTCATCCGCTGACAGGCCCAGGCGGTCAAGTTTGTACATCTCTTGATCCATGTTGAACAAGCGCATCACCATGTCTATACCGTTGATGGTCGGGATAGCTTCCAGACGCAGATTGATATCGACTTCCTTGCCATCCTGCATACGTAAATGCTGGGAGATATGTCCCTGCTGGGCGTCGGGTGCCGAGGTAGAGATATTGCCGGAACTCGCCACCGCCGATAGAAGCACACGATATTTTGCTATGCTTAACCGCGCGATCGGATGCAGTACTCCATCGATCCTAAACCTTATGCGCACATGTTCACGCTGGGTTTCTATATGGATGTCAGAGGCCGCCAGCCGGTGGGCTTGTTGAACTAGATATGCCAGAATATCGTCGGCACGAACCTGCTCCAACATAGCCGAAACACTGCGTTCTAACTCCTGGCTGCCGGCTTCGTTCAGACTGATATCCTGATATACCACCTGCTTTGGCGGATCATAAAGCTTCATATAGTCACGATAACCAGTATCAGATATAAGCGCAAAGCTGATTCGCTGGTCCAAAAAGCGCTGCTTGAGCCCGGCCATGGTTTGTTGCGAAGTAGTGTTGGTCACTCCAAAGGTAATGTTATGATCGTCGGCCACCAGCGGAACCACCCGCAGGTCATAGAGGTCTTGAACTGGCATAATCTCTTTGAATAATGTCATGCCGGCGGACGACGTATCGGTATAACTCAAACCCAATATCCGGGCACGACGCTGTACAGCTACTTCTTCATCTTTTCTAGCATCTTGTGACATCTGCCTACAATTAAAGCATAAGCAGTTGCTCTCTGCTACGATTAAAGAGATGAAACACGAAATTGTAGTGATCGCTCATAATTTGCGAAGTACTCATAATGTAGGCTCGCTGCTCAGGACTGCCGATGGCTTGGGCGTCACTGAGGTGTTTTTGACTGGCTATAGTCCGTATCCGGAGACCCCCGATGATTTGCGACTACCCCATGAACGCTCCAAGATTACTCGGCAAATCCATAAAACCGCTCTAGGTGCCGAGCAGTCAGTGGTCTGGAAGCATTTCGACGCCTTGCAGCCGGTACTAGAGACGCTGAAGAAACAAAGAAACAAGGTTTCACCATCGCCGCTTTGGAACAGCATAAAGACAGCGTCAAACTACCGAATTTCACGGCTCCGCAGCGCATCGCCATTATCATTGGTCGCGAAGTCGAAGGTATCGAGCCGGAGATACTAAAATACTGCGACGTCATCTTGGAAATCCCCATGAGAGGTGAGAAGGAATCCTTCAACGTCGTCCAAGCCGCCGCCATTGCAATCTACCATTTGACCTTTTCCTGAGAGCTAATCCACATCTATCTGTTAGCTAAAAACTTCAGGTCTGCCACTTTCAATCTGTTTTTTGTTTTCGGTTCGTACCAATGGGTACGACCAAAAGCCAAGAAAACAGA
>CAYGDJ010000007.1:0-12522 GCA_964348625.1 uncultured Candidatus Saccharibacteria bacterium
GCCTGGAAAGCGAACTCGACAATGGCTCAACATTCACCATCTTCATTCCAAACCTGCAATAAATGCCCAATGCTCAAGTATCAATGTTCAATGAATGTAGCAATGGTTCAATCATTCAATGCATTAATGACATTGACTATTCATTGAGCAATGAGCATTGATAATTGATCATTTTACCATCGGTGGTAGCCTAGGAATTGTGTGCATGACGGGGATGCAGATATTGCGGTCTTTCCAGAAAACATTGCCGAACTCGTATTTGTACATCGACACTGCCGTCACGATCAGCTCGGTGAATGCCACAAAAGGAAAGTTAAACAATGCTGTGACGCTGTTTGCAGGGTTGCTGCCGGCCACAATCACCACATGGTTCAGTATCAACAAAAAGCTGGTGATTCCGGCTAGATATTGCAACAGACCAAACCCCACCCAAAATCCCGCCGTGATCGTCATGAACGGCCCCAACAGTAGCGTTGTTTCTAGCCAGAGCAACACCAAGACGTTTTCTGGCCGCCGGCGCAACTGCGGATAACGCGTGCGCAGAGCTAGTTCAAGTTGCTGTGGCGGCCGCTTGACCGTGCGAACGTCTATGTCCTCGTCTGCCCGAATGAATGTGTAACCGTCCTCCTTGACCAACTCCCGCGCAAAGTACCCCTCTGGGATTATAGAGTGCGAGACCGCCTCAAACCCGCCTAGACTCACCAATGCCTTGCGCTCGATCAACCAACAGGTGCTCAGCACCGGCGGGCGATTAAACAGCCGGCGTGGCAGCGCCAACTCCCACCAATAGCGCAGTGGCTGAATAAACGACGTCTGAATACCGCCACCGAAGCGCATTGGCATGACACTGAGCATTCGGCGCTTTTTGTGTAACAGTGTTGTTATCAGCGAACGGACCGTAGCTGGCCCAAAGCGCACATCGACACCACAGAAAATAATGTAATCGCCGCTGGCTGCTTCTGCCAGTTGGGCATAAGCTTGGTTCTTGGCCAACCAGTGTTTGCGCGGCGCAGTGCCTTTGACAAACCGCACGCCATCTTGGGCAAAGGCCTTGATGATCTCTGAAGTTCTGTCCTGTGAGCAATCGTCCAAAACTAGGACCTCAAGCTTCGGATAATCACTGGCCAGGATTGACGTCAGGCAAGAGGTCAGTTCGGCCGTTTCATTTCGCGCCGGTATGGCAACCGTTACAGTTGGCAATTCCTTGTCACTGTAAAATTGCCTGGCTGGGTGGTATTTGGTCTTGTAGAGGTTGCGGGCGGTCGTGGCAACAATGATGAACGCCGCAATCAGCTGGAAAACTGTCACAGCCAGCCACATGTCGCTGTAATTGACACCGGACGTTAACCTAGCCATCGTCAGTATCAACAGTGCAAAACCAATCAATACTAGGCTAGTTCGGCGAGTTGTCCTGTAGAGATACTGTTCGTGCGTCCGACCCTTTGCTATACGAGCCAGATTAATGACACGAAACAGATTGATAATCAATAGTCCTGCCGCCCACAGCTGTTGGCCCTCAAATATTAGGCTGCCTGACCAGAGGCCGATAATGACACTGCCAAGCACAGCCAGGGACTTTCTAAAAGGTCGTGCGAAGTGACTCAAAATCACCACCTCGACCAGCACGCTGAGTATAAACATAACCATCATCACAATAGTAACTAGGAAATATGAAATATGAAATAGCGACACCGTTAATAATTAATTCTTGTTTGCTAACTGCTAGGCCCTGTGGTATATTGACATCTGACGAACCTATCTATTGATAGGTTTTTTAAATGGGAGCAAAAATGGCCGAGAACAAAAAGCGTCGTGTTGTCAAGAAATCTGACACCGTCCGCCAGAAGATCGAGAAGTCAGCCGAGCCCAAAAAGGAACGGCGAATTCACAAATCCTTAGCAACAAGCAAAGGGCGTTTGGGGCGAGTGGCCGAGCTAGCCAGACGCGAATATCACCCTGTCAAACTGCCAGACAACAGGGTCGGACGAACTTTAACCAAAAAACGCCGGGTATTCCCGAGGTTCTTCGCAGAAGCGTGGTCAGAACTTCGTCAAGTCACCTGGCCTAATCGTCGGGAAACCGCCAAGCTGACTGTCGCGGTGGTCGTCTTTGCCTTCTTGTTCGGCGGCTTAGTTGCTCTGGTCGACTTCGGAATAGAAAAGATATTTAGAAACCTAATTTTAAACTGATGTATAGCGAAGCTAAACACCAGGCAGCCGTGAACCGTAAACCGAGAACATCAGAAACCAGCCCGTTCACCGTTCACCGATCACTGTTCACTGATACTACTGAAAGGAGTGCCTAATGGCTCAACGTTACGATTCACAAAAACAATGGTACGTCATTCACACCTATAGCGGCTATGAGGAGAAAGTGGCTGAATCCATCCGCCAACGTGCCGATAGTTTGGACATGAAGGACAAGATCTTCCAGGTTCTGGTTCCTAAGGAAAAGATGATAGAGGTCAAAAACGGCAAGCGCAAGGTGGTAGAGAAGCGTATTTTTCAGGGCTACGTTATGGTTCAAATGAAAATGAGCGAGGATGCCTGGTACATCGTGCGAAACACGCCATCAGTCACCGGTTTTGTCGGTTCTGGCTCTGAGCCAACCCCGATCAGCCACGATGAGATGGAAAAGATCATGAAACGCATGGGTCGTGCCGAACCGAAGCACAAGATCGATTTCAACATCGGCGAGGTGGTTAGCATCACCGACGGACCGTTCAAAGGCTTTGACGGTACTATCAACGAAGTTGACGTAACAAAGGGCAAGCTCAAAGTACTAGTCAATATGTTCGGGCGCGAAACCCCCGTCGAACTCGACTCCCTTCAAGTAAAGAGAGTATAGACAACAGAGGTGCAATCCTGTAGAATAATTTGGTTACGTCGGCAGGCAGTGGGATTTGCTTCATCCCTTACTACATACTACTTGCTACTTACTACTAATTCACGGAGTAAATTCTATGGCAAAAGCTGTAAAAGCTAATCTAAAGATGAAAATTAAAGGCGGTCAGGCCAGCGCTGCGCCGCCAGTTGGTAGCACTCTCGGCCAGCACGGTGTAAACATGATGGATTTCATCACGCCGTTCAACGACGCTACCAAAGACCACATGGGACAGGACCTAACAGTTCACATCACGATTTATGAGGACCGCTCCATGGACTGGCGCTTTGTCGGCACACCGACGGATGACCGTATTCGCAAGGCCCTGGGCATCCAGAAGGGGTCAGGACGACCAAATACCGAGAAAGTGAGCAAGAAATTGTCCGATGCCCAACTGACCCAGATCGCCGAGGAAAAAGCCAAGGACATGAACACAGACGACATTCCGGCAGTAAAGAAAATGGTCGCTGGCACTGCCCGCTCAATGGGTGTAGAGGTCGAACAATAATGCCTGCTGATAATGAAATACAACCCCAGAATAATGTATTAGTAGAGACTTATCTACGCTTTCAGGTAATTGGGGGCGCAGCGGTCGGCATTTTGAGTTGCAACGACATATTAAAAGATGGCCCAACTATAGGTCGTATTCTATCAGCCATTGGGGGCGCAGCAGTTGTTAGCGGATCACGCCATCTTATGGACATTATTCGAAATTAAATCAAGTTAAGTGGGAGTTCGCCTAGGCGAACGCTTGAACCACAAAGGAGAATCATTATGGCAAAAGCCAAAGAAAAGAAACCAGAAAATAGCAAACAGGAAGTAACTAAGAAAGCTCCGAAAGCCAAAAAAGAGTCAACCAAGGAGAGCTTAGATCATAGTGCTGTGAGCTCAGATGAAGCTGCATCCACAACAGTAACTAATACCCAAGATATAGAATCTCCCAGCAATACTGGTACTGCCAAGGCCGGCAAGCGCAGTGCCAAAGCAGTTGCCGAGACCGAGGCGAAACAAGCCAAGGAAGAACGCAAGACAGAGAAGTCAGAAACTGAGACCAAAGACCTACCGAAGGTCGCCACCAAGCCCTCACGTTCCAAGCTAGAACGCCGCGGAAAGAAATTCCGTGAGGTTGCCAAGCTGATCGAAACCGACAAATCGTACAGCATAAACGAAGCCCTCGATCTAGCTACCAAAACCAGTCCGGTCAAATTTGACGCAACCGTGGAGATGCATATCCGGCTGAACGTCGATCCACGCCAGGCAGACCAGAACATCCGTGACATCGTGGCACTACCAGCCGGTACCGGCAAATCCGTCCGTGTGGCCGTTTTTGCTGATGTGGCGGACGTCGCCAAAGCAAAGAAGGCCGGCGCTGATGTGACCGGATCAGATGAATTCCTGCAACAATTAGACAAGGGCACGATCGACTTTGACGTATTGATAGCCACGCCTTCACAGATGCCAAAACTTGGCAAATATGCCCGCCTGCTCGGCCCAAAGGGTCTGATGCCCAACCCCAAGAGCGGCACCGTGACAACCGATGTTACCAAAGCCGTCAATGACGCCAGAGCTGGCCGCGTGGAATACCGCGTCGACAGCACCGGAATCGTCCATGTGGGAGTTGGCAAAGTCAGCTTCGGCCGTGACAAACTGACAGAGAATGCCGGTGCAATTATTGCCAGCATCAAAGGCAATAAGCCCTCCAGTATCAAGGTTGCCCTGATCCGCAGCGCTTACGTCACCACCACCATGGGCCCCAGCATCCAACTCGACCTCACCAACCTATGAATTACACACGTTTTTGACGGCCGTCAAAAACGTGTGTAATTCGGTGTTTGTTACAATATGGCCATGCCAGGAACAAAACACCGTGGTAGTATAGTTGCCATTGACGGCCCTGATGGGGTTGGCAAAACCACCCAGGTTCAGCTACTGAAAGAGTACTTCAAGTCCCTCGGCAAGGACGTTCACGCCACGAGCCACTCTGGCGGCACACCCATCGGTCAAGCACTCCGCAAAGTCTCATTGTCTGATCATGCCCGACCGGCTGAAACTGATTTTTACATCTCTTTAGCCATGCATGCTGCACTTGCAGAAGATTTGAATAGACGAAAACGAGCCGGAGAAGTGATCATAGTAGATAGAAGTCCGCTGGCGATGCTGGCCTACAACGGTTATGGCAATGAGATGCCTGATAAAAAACTACTTTTTGATACATGCGAACGCATGCTCAAGGAGCTTCAGATAGATTTATTGATTCATCTGGGTGCCCCAGCCAAAGTTATTGACAAACGGCGAGAGTCCCGAGGCGTTGTGGACTATTTCGAATCCAAAAGCAAAGCCTATCACGAGCGTGTCAGGCAAGGTTATGCTGAGGGGCTAGAGTTTATGACGAGGCATCCTGAGCTACGTGCAAAAATCGTCAGTATCAATGCTGACGGGGATCAAGCAACCGTACATCAGTCAGTCGTCAGCGCCATAGATAATGTCATCGGACAATTGTAGTAATATTTCCTCATATCATTGCGCAACGGCCAAAACATTTCGTACAATATACCAAATGTGTGTACAGACTTTGAGTTTGAGGGACAGGGACGATTTATCGGTGAGCAACGAACCGAACCGTATAGATATAACTGCCCAGAAGCCGGCCGTTGCGACACGGAGGTTGTATGGGGGTTTATAGTAATACTGAGATACAAGCTGCTCTGGACGAAGGCCATATTGTCTGCACACCGTTCAATCCCAAGCACATCTCACATGCCAGCCTGGATGTAACTCTGGGATTTTATTATTACCGCACCGGCCAAGCCAGGCGCGGATACGTCTACAACCCATTCGACGAAACCGATGTCAGGCGCTACTTTGGAGAAGTCCATCAGGCTGTCTCGCATCAAGACTGGTGTGCAGCCAATGGCGTCCGTTTGCTCGAAGGTATTCCAGCCGACCATCCGGTCATTCCGCTGAAGCCAGGCGAACGTATCCTGGCCCACACCCACGAATTCTTTGGCATTAAACCGCCCGGCGCCTATGAGATCAAGTCCCGCTCCAGTTGGGGGCGCAACGGCATCGCCGTATGCTTCGACGCTGGCTGGGTTGACCCGGGTTACATTAACCGCCTGACCCTGGAGATATATAACCTGAACGAACACGAAACGGTGCTATTGCCGGTTGGTGAACGGATCGCTCAGGCCGTATTCCACCACACCGGCGAAGTTCAGGGCAATTACGGCGAAGGACGCGACGATGGCATGAGCGGCAAATATCAAGTAGGAACAAACCTCGACGAACTTATCGCCACCTGGACACCTGACCAGATGTTGCCCCGCGCCTACAAAGACAAACGACATTTGCCGGAGCGAATCCAAGGTTTAAAAGCACGATGAAACCAGACTCTAGCTCTGTTGATAGTGGGCTTTTCCTGGTCATAGAAGGCACTGACGGTTCGGGCAAAAGCACTCAGTATGCATTGCTGCGCGATAAGTTGATTGAGGCTGGTCAGGATGTAGTTGAAATTCATTTTCCTCGCTATGATGAGCCGTCAAGTTACTTCGTGCGAGAGTATTTGAGTGGCAAGTATGGAACTGCTGATGAAGTTGGCCCATACACAGGCTCTATCTTCTACGCACTGGACAGGTATCAAGCCGCTCCCGAAATCCGGGAGGCCCTGGCTCAGGGAAAGGTCGTACTCTGTGATCGTTATGTGGGATCAAACATGGCCCACCAAGGTACAAAATTTATTAATAGAGAAGAACGGCTCGGCTACTTTATCTGGTTGGATAACATTGAATTCCAAATGCTAGGCATACCCAGACCTAATATCAATTTTGTGCTGACAAACCCTTACGAAGTTATTCAGGAACGTTTGAGTAAAAAAACCGATTCCAGTACCCATGTAAAAGGTAGGGATGTACATGAGATAGACCCAGAACATATAAAAAAGTCTTTGGAGGTTTATGCCGATCTTTGCAATCTTTTTCCTAAAGATTTTAAACGCATCGACGGTATGCGCGGAAATAAGGTTGTAAGTATTGAAGCAATCGGCAAGCTTATTTGGGAGGCCATCGAGCCGCTGCTGCCGTCCAAACCCACGAAGAAGGACAAGGCTATGGCTGCCGATACCGCCGTTGCCGCTGCCAAGTCGACCAAAGTTACCGAAAACCCTTACGTTCACAAAACCACCAAAGGCTGGGAAATTACAGATGCCGGTCGACAATTCTTGGAGGAAACCGTCACCAATACCGATGGCAACGTCTATTCCTTCACCGACAAGCTCAGTGCCATCACCATCGCCGCTGCCATGGCTCGTCTCAGTCGGCGTGGCGACGACATGCGCATAACAATCCTGGATGAATTCGCAGCCAACATCGACAAGGATGCTCAGTTACTACAGCGAGTCATCACAGCCTATGGGGACGATTCAGTTCAACAGTTGGTCGGCCAGTACATCGTCGTAGAGAATGCCAGCAATCTGCTGACCAAGCAATTGGAATGGGGACGTTTGGCGTCATATCTGGAGCAATCCACCCGTTATATCTATTTTGACCAGAAGGACGCCAACGGCAAGTACCGCTACTTTACGCCTGAACAACTAGAGCCACAAATCACCCAACAGTACCAAGCGACCATGGATCGGATATTCGACCTTTACTCCGAAATGGTTCATGAGCTGACTGATTACGTTCAGAAGAACTCCACTGTACCAGCCACCGAGAGAGATGCCGCTTGGAAGGGCGCTACCCGTGCCCAAGCCTGTGATGCTATCCGTCCGGTGCTGCCGGTTGCCGTCAAGGCCACCGTTGGCATATTTGCCAGCGGCCAGGCGCTGGAAATGATGATCATGCGACTGCGTGCCAGCGAGAGCAAGGAGGCTCGCAATGTCGGCGAGCAAATCCTGACCGAAGCCCGCAAATCCAACCCTATTTTCCTGGAGCGAGCTGACAAACCCGACCGCGGCGGGGCCACAACTGCCTACATGGCCAACACCCGAAGAGCGGTGGCCGAG
This sequence comes from uncultured Candidatus Saccharibacteria bacterium, assembly GCA_964348625.1. Classification (GTDB taxonomy): domain Bacteria; phylum Patescibacteriota; class Saccharimonadia; order Saccharimonadales; family CAZARM01; genus CAYGDJ01. Next base: position 7,886 of record CAYGDJ010000007.1, read on the forward strand.
CTTGCCCATACCTACCTGCCGGACACTCACGGCGATGCTTCCGAGCCAGTTACACTGCGTCGGGTCTGGCCAAGGAACGAGCTAGACCTCGTCCCGCATATGCTGTACGAGCACAGCAATTTATCGCTTGATTCAATCGAAAAGGAAGTCAGCACTTGGCCAATTGAGCGACGCATGGAGGTGCTTGAACGTTATATGGGCGAGCGTCTGAACCGCCGACACAAGCCTGGCCGAGCGCTTGAGCAAGCCCACTATGTCTGGGATTTGGTCTGTGATTATGGAATTTTTCGTGACTTGCAGCGGCACCGAATTGTCGATGATCTGGAATGGCAGCCGTTGACACCACGCTACGGCTACGAGATCCCAGCACTTGTCGAGGAGGCGGACCTGGCAGACAAATTTGAAGAATGTTTTGATCTGTCGGCTCAACTCTATAGCCAACTCCAGGCCGCTGGCTACGAATACGAAGCCCAGTATGCGACGTTGTTAGGCCACAAAATGCGCTGGACAGTCACATACAACGCCCGCGAGGCCTTCCACCTACATGAACTGCGGACAAGCCCCCAAGGCCACCCAGGTTACCGCAAGCTTGTGCTACAAATGCACCAGAAACTGGCAGAGAAACATCCGCTACTGGCCGAAGCCATGAAATTCGTCAATCAAGGCGAGGACCCAGAGCTCACCCGACTGGCCGCCGAACGAGCTACTCAGTACAAATTGTCACAGTTATAAACTTAGATTTACACAACTTTCGCACCAGTCCCTTATGTACTGGCTTTGCCAGTGACAGCGGGACTGGTCCGAAAGTCGTACTATTGTCTTGACAACAGGGGTCGCTTTTGGTAATCTATCTGAGTTGCCAAAGACAGCGACGATCCGCCTAGGCGGACTTGATAATGTCGCCGAGGTTCACCCGCCAAAATTTCTATGAAATTTTGGGCAGGTATACGAAACAAATTTTTGTTTTTGAGCTTTTTGGAGTCTTTGGAGAAATCCAGAGACTTTTATTTTTTACCCACCAAAATTTCTATGAAATTTTCGGCGGGTAAAGGCAACAGGTTTCGCAACGGTCGAAGCGAACCAAAAAAGTTAACAAACCCAAATTTTGAAGTTTGATACTTGAAGTTTGGTGTTTCCTCCTAAGGAGGTAAGAAGTGGCCCTAACCAAAATTGAGAAAGATAAAGTAGTCGCAGAAGTTGCCGACCTGCTGAAATCTTCCAAGATGACTGTCATCGCACGGTACCAAGGCACTACAGTTAAAGCTATGCAGGCTTTACGCCGACAGGCTCGTGACAACGGCACGAAGGTAAAAGTTGTCAAAAACCGTCTGGTTATCCAGGCTATCAAGACAACCGACGCCGTAAAAGACGTTGATACTGGTGCTTTGGAAGGAATGCTAGTCTACGCCTTCAACAGCGAAGACGAAGTATCTCCAGCCCAAATTTTGGCCAGCTTTGCCAAAACCAATCCCACACTTGAATTTGTCGGAGCCATCAGCGCCGACGGTAAGTTCCTGAGTGCAGATGAAGTCAAATCATTGGCAACTCTACCAAGCAAGAATGAGCTTATCGCTCAAGTGATCGCAACGCTTCTATCACCAGTCCATGATGTAACAAATGCCCTATCGGGCAATTTGCACGCATTGCTTGACGGTGTGGAAGCCAAAGCAACCACATAAGTAAACAGTACACAGTAAACAGTAGACAGCCTGCCCTTCCAAAACTGTAAACTGTCGACTGTAAACTGTTAACTAAATTTTAACGAAGGAGAAATAAGACATGGCAGATGTAAAGAAACTAGCAGAGGAACTGACAAAACTGACAGTCCTCGAAGTCAACGAACTTAAAACCGTCCTAAAGGATGAATACGGTATCGAACCGGCTGCCGCAGCCGTAGCAGTCGCCGGTCCGGCCGCTGGTGGCGAAGCCGCCCCAGCTGAGGAAGCAAAGTCTGAGTACGACGTCGTCCTGAAGGACGCCGGCGCTCAGAAAGTAGCCGTCATCAAAGCTGTCAAGGACATCACCGGACTAGGTCTAGGCGAAGCCAAGGCTATCGTAGACGGTGTCCCAAAGACCGTACTTGAAAAAGCTAAAAAAGAAGACGCCGACAACGCCAAGAAAACCCTGGAAGAAGCAGGAGCAACAGTAGAACTCGCCTAAATCAAGGCAGAATCATTAAAACCGCTCGCCACCACCGAGCGGTTTTAATTTACTTTGCTCATAAGTTGGAAGGTCTCAGTTGGAAGGTCTCACCTCAGAAATATGGGTTATATTGCATAGTATGAGTTGGAAGGTCTCACCTCAGAAATCGGTTTGTTTTACTTAGCCCTCGTTATGGATCTCAGTACCCGTGAGGTATTGAGCTGGAAGCTGGGCACTAACCACACCAGCCAGCTGACACACATTGCCCTAATCCAGGCTCTCAGATACAATCCCAGCCCATCCATATTGCACAGTGACCGGGGCAGTGAATACCTGAGTGAGCGACACCAAGCAACCTGCGTCCGGTTTGGTATCCAGCTCAGTGCTAGCAAACCGGGCAGCCCCTGGCAAAATGGCTACATGGAGCGGTGCATTAAATCCGTCAAGGAAGAGCTTGGCTCACTGGTTAGTTACCAAGACCTAGCAGAACTGTATTTTGGCGTAGCCAACGCGATTGCCTATTACAACAACGAACGCATTCACACTGCTCTGAAGATGTCACCGAGTGCTTACGCTAGAAGCCTCAAACCACCACGCCGGAGAGTGAGAGCCGTGTTCGGAAAAAAGGTAGCTTGACACCCTCTCAAAATGATTATTCTACCAATTTCAAAAAAGTGCTTGTTAATAAAAATATAAATTGTAGTATGTGCCAAGAAGAAAGGATAGTCATAATGCTTACGATTAATAATCAGCTAATTCAACGGTCAAGAAAAGTCCTGGATTCATTACTAAATGAAAACTTAGACAAGTATATAGACATGTTCTTTTATGAGAAACCCGTTGAGTTGCGAAAACAGGATGCCACAATGCTGCTTGAAGCAGGTATAGTTAGAGCCCATGGCGTAAAGTATATAGCCAACGTCATGCTCTTCCCATACAAAGGGAAACTCATTACGACAGATTTCTTACTATCAATTTACAAAAGAGACCCTAAGGGTCGATATCTAAGAGGGTTGGATGATGTGTGGGTTATGTTCCCTCACGAGACCCTACTCTTTATAGATAACCTAGACCCAATAAACGGTAACCTAGCACTAGATATTGCTTCAGGTTCTGGGGCCATCTCACTATTTTTGGCCGATCGCTTCGAAAAAGTTATAGCGTCAGACATTAACCCCAAAGCAGTGGCCTATGCTCGATTTAATGCAGTGCTGAATAATGCTGAGACTAAAATTACTAATATACAATCGGATATATTCTCATCATTACAGAATCACAAGTTCGATTATGTGTGTTGGAACGGACCAACTGTAGCTTTGCCTGAAGTTGAATCACCGACTTCGACATATCCGTTGTACACATATGGGGGGTTTGATGGTGCTGAATTTACCCGAAAGTTCCTTACTCAAGTGCCCGAACATTTACAGCACGATTTTAGAATTAAGTGGTGGGATGGATCCCTTGGAGACAAAGAATCTTCTGTTGTTGAAAAGTTTATTCGAGTAAATCTTAAAAATATGCCCATAAAAGTCACTATACAGTATCTAAACAAGACTGGAGGGGCTCCTCTTATAAATTACGACCGAATGTATATAAAGTACAATTTAGATAAGTTTGAACTAAATCAGAATAAGCATACAGAAGCTATCGTCAAAGCATGGTACGACAAACTAAAAACCCAAAACCTGACACAAGTCTACATCTCTCTTATTTCAATTGAGAAGGCTGATAAGTTCAGCATCGCGCACAAGTATCCAGAAAAATCTAAGGTTACTCCACGACATGTATTTGGTTTTGAATGGCATGCAGTTTCAAGAGAATACATAAGAAACTATATTACTTCAAATAGAAATTGAGGCCAACGGGGTTTGGACTGATATATAGCCACAAAGCAGTTCTCACTTTACCGGGTTCAAATTTACATTAGCGCCGCCACAATCATGACTCGTTCAAAATGAGTCATGATTGTGGCGGAGGGAGAGGGATGGTTCGACGGGACTCACCATTAGCCCACTGTCAAGCTACCTTTTTCTGCAACACCTTGTCTTTTCTCAGCGTAGCTGGGATGAGGCTGAACTGGAAGAATTGGAAGGTCTCACCTCAACTAACTGGAAGGTCTCACCTCACAAATATGGTTTATATTGCATAGTATGTTATGCCATGGTCAGCTAGGCCGTGCTTTAATTGGAAGGTTTCACCTCATGAATCTGTGAAGTAGCATCAAGCGATATCTACGCAAACTGTATGGGTGCGTACCAACTAATAACCTGCAGCTCATCTTAAACGAATGGATGGCTCGGCAGAACAGGCAAAGCCTGTTTGCCTCACCGGAAAACTATCTAATTGCTACGGTTGTTCCATGTTAGTTGACTGAGCCCCTGACCCACCCTCACTTTTTTGCCCGCCAGGGATTCGGCTATAGGCCGCAAGGAAATCAAGAGTGGTCATTTGGCGATTTCCGTGCCCTGGAGGGTAGAAAAGTGAGGGTGGGTCAG
>CAYGDJ010000008.1:0-12505 GCA_964348625.1 uncultured Candidatus Saccharibacteria bacterium
GTCTCTGGCATTTTGAAGCAAGGCCTTTAATTCCTGGTGACTGAATTTTTTTAGCTGTTTATTGCTGCTAATTAGCTCTGGATTAACCGGTAAATCAGCAAAGAAAAAGCTGGTCAATTCCGGTAGTTCAGCTAAATATTTCAATCGCTCCTGAACCAAAGCCAGGACTTGCTTTTTGTAGTCTGGCAACGAGTTTTTAGATTCTTCGGGCCAGTAGGCTTGACAGCGGGTGTATAAATCATCAATGTCAAGGGATCGGATGAAGCTGCCATTTATCCATCTCAGGCGTTGCTCGTCGAAGTGTGCCCCACCGCGCTGAACATGCTCAAGACTAAACTTTTTGATCAATTCATCAGTCGTAAAAACTTCCTGGGTTGTGCCATCGTTCCAGCCAAGCGTGGCGATGAAGCTCACCAGTGCTTCTGGCAGAAACCCGTCACGCACATAGTCCAGCACGTCTTTGGCACCATCTCGTTTGGATAATTTCTTGTTGCCGCCCTGGCCAAGGACGTGCGGCATGGTAGCCATGATTGGTGGTTTGATGTCGAGGGCTTCATACAGATTCAGGTAATTCGGCATACTGGCCAGAAATTCCTGGCCGCGGATGACATGACTAATATCCATCTCCGCGTCATCGACGATGTGGGCAAAATTATAGGTCGGGTAGCCGTCGGACTTGATAAGGATAAAATCGTCTATAACCTCTGGGCCGGTGGACAGGTCGCCGATTACCTCGTCATGCCACATATAGGGCTTGGGGTCGGACTGGAACCGCAACGGATATTTTCCGTACCACTCATCTGGCTGACTTGTTGGCTGTGGCTTTAACGACGGCCGGTGGTTGCGGTAGAGGAACGGCTTTTTGTCTGCCTGGGCCTGGTCGCGGAACTGTTGGACTTCCTTGGCACTATATGGGTCGACGTAAGCCCGTCCGGCCTCGATTAATTTCTGAGCCGATTTCTTATAATGATCCAAACGGTCGGACTGGCGGATCGGGCCTTCGTCGAAAGCTAATCCCAAGGTCATTAGGCTGTCAATAATATGCTGGTCGGCACCTGCGACTTCGCGCTTTCTGTCGGTGTCCTCCAAGCGCAGGATGAATTGGCCTTTGTGCTGCCGGGCCAGCAGCCACGCAAATAGGGCGGTACGAATACCACCAACGTGCAAATAACCAGTCGGACTAGGTGCGAAGCGAGTACGGACTTTCATCACTGTCTATTGTAGCGCATCGAGATGAAGTTCCACGTCATTCACGGGTTCAGAGGTGTGGCTAGAGGCTGCTGGCGATGCGTAGTAGTTGATCACTGCTGAGTGAGGCGTTGCTTTCTATCTGGTAGCGTACACCACCGTCTATCCAGGTGGCGTTGTTGTTTTCGTCGATGTAGATCGTCTTGTCGGCGTCCTGATAGGTTTGGTAGGATTGTCCATTGACAGAGATGTCCTCGCTGAGCAGTGTCTCAGGCGTTAGTTTGGTGGCGGTTTGCGTGAGCGTAAAATGCCGTTCATCACTGTTGGATTTGTAGCTGAGCATAATTTGGCCAGGGCTGTAGGTGATATGTTCGCCTAGTGCGAAACCACTGGGTTGATAGCCCGGAAGTTTGGCACTGATGCCGGCCTTGGTGGCGGCGACCCGCATGGCTAAACGTGGAATGTTTTGGTACAAGAAAAAGCCGCCGATCAACAGTATACTGACCAGTGAAGCAACTGCCTTGATAACTCGTGGTGATGTATGGAGCTTGTGGGCGGTGCGGTGGCTCAGTGGTTTTTTGGGCAGACGGGCTTGCTTGTGGCTGTCGGCTTTGGTCAGAGCCTGTTCGAGTCCTTGACTGTGTCCGTGGGAATGATTGTGTGGCGGTGAGGCGATCGAGACCGGTTCGTGGGTTAGGATCGGTGTGTCTACCTCTGGTTCTGGGGCCGGCTGAACCGGCAGAGGCATTATTTGGGGAGCAAACGAGCGGTCATGCGATATTCCAAACCGACTGACCAGGCGGCTTTTGCTGATTTTACTGGCGCGAGCCAGGCGGTGGGGGTTTGTCACGGAGGATTTAACCAGCGCCGCTGGTTGGCTGTCATGCTTCGGCGTTGGTTTATTGACCACGGTGCGCATAAGTGTTTTGCTGCGTTGGGTTTTCTTTGGGGTGCTCGGTGCGGTTGCGTGGGTGCTGTTTCGTCGTCGGGTGAAGCCATCCATGACCTTGCCGACAGTAACAGTGATTGGTTTTGGCACAGCAGTAGCTGTTGGTTTGCTCTGTGTATGGGTTTTCACTGGGCTGCCAATCAGGTCGTAGACCTTGCCGTTGAGCTCAATCACTGAAGCTTTTGTAGCCACGTTTTGTTATTCCCCTTCTTCGCTTAGAATAATGGTATCGCTCTTGCGCTTTAATCGCAAGCACCATTCATAAAATCCGGAACACCAAAATCCTAAATTAATAACTTTTCTGATTTATGATTTCTAATTTCAGATTTGTTTCGGGTTTCGCTATTCGGCTTTCGGATTTATAATGTAGGTCTTATGGATTTTCTAGATCCCAAAAAACAGAAAGCCCACCGTACCAGATTATTCATCGGCTACGGGCTGATGGCGGTTATGCTCGGTTTGATTACGATGTTCTTATTTTTGCGCTCTGATGGCTATGATGTCGATCGAAAAACAGGCAAAATCATCAAAAATGGCTTGGTTTTCGTGGATTCTCATCCTGAATCTGCCCGGGTATTGTTAAACGGAGAGGACAAGGGCGCTACTGATTTACGTTTGGACATTCCCGCCGGCGATTATGAATTAGAACTACGTCGGGACGGGTACCGCTCCTGGAAACGTTCGTTTAGCCTGGAGGGCAGCTTTGTTGAGCGGTTTGCTTACCCCTTTCTCTTCCCTGTGAAACTGCAGACCAGTGATTCACAGCTCTATGCTCAGACACCCAAGCTAGTCACCCAAAGCCCTGATCGACATTGGTTGGTAGCGCAGCAGACCGGTTCATTTACGGCTTTTGATGTCGTAGACATATCTATTCAAACTGTACCAACAACTGTCGCCACCCTGCCCGCCGGATTGCTGGAACCCAAAGGTGCTAAACACGATCTGGAACTCGTCGAGTGGTCGACGGACAACCGGCACGTTGTACTGAAGCACAGTCATGACGCCGGTAGCGAGTTTTTTGTACTGGACACCGAGGATGCCGGCTCAAGTGTTAATTTGACTAAAACTTTTGCTACGCCATTTAGTAATGTAATCTTGCGGGACAAGAAGTTTGACCGGTACTATCTCTACTCTGAGACTGCCCAGACGTTGCGTGTGGCCGAGCTGGCAAATGGTCAGACAGCGCCGCTATTGGAAAAAGTCCTAGCCGTAAAATCACACGGGGACGATACATTGGTCTATGTCACCTCTGACGGTGCGGCCGAGGGTAAGGCTTTGGTTCGGGTTCGTGAAGGGTCGTCGGACTATACAATTCGAGAGCTGCCGGCTGCTAACAACTACCTGCTAGATGTGGCGCGGTTTGAAAATGCCTGGTATTTCGCAGTTGGATCAGCCGCCGAACAAAAAACTTATGTCTATAAAAACCCTGTGTCGGCCATCAAACGTCGTCCTGATATCAAGCCAGTGCCTGTGGGTGTGCTGCGCCTGACGGCGACAGCCGAATCCGTCTCTTTCTCTGCGAATGCTCGATTCGTCGCAGTACAGAGCGGTAGCCAGTTCTCTGTCTATGACGCCGAGACAGACCGCCAGTATCGATATGACACTGGCTTGCAGCTTGGTACTGTCCAGAGAGCGCCGTGGATGGATGGTCATCGTCTGACACTGGTTGCTGGCGATAAAACCGTCGTGTTTGATTTTGACGGGACCAACAAGCAGGAGTTGTCTGCGGCGGTTGCTGGCAGTCAAGCATTCTTCGATCGGGACTACCAAGCGCTTTACAACATCGCCCCGTCGGTTACCGTGGCTGGCAAAACAGCCTTGACCCGAACCGAGCTACGAGTTAACTAATCAGAATCTCATCATCCTGACTACAGGCACCCGCACCCCAGTGTCTCAGGTGCTGATCCACGTCCAAAATCTATTCCACAAAGTTGGGGCGTTTGACGGCAATAACTCTGGTGTGGCAACGGATTTGTTGGCGGTGCTGGCAACGTTGCTGCCTGGGTCGGGGCTGATCTGTTCACCGATTACAATCAGGCGCTTCAGCGATGTGCCTGGCGGATCGCAGGTGATCAGCGTGGCCGTCGGCTTGTCGTGGTCATCCAAGACCGAAAGGTTGTTGGGTTCGACGATTTTTTTCTCGGTGACTTTATATATGTAGCGTCTGCTGTCTTTTTCTAGCATGAACGTGTCGCCTGGCTCAAGGCGGTTTAGCAGCACGAAGGCGAATTTGTATTTGCCTCTGTTCAGGATATTGTTGCTGGAGTGGCCAAAATACACGGCGTTGCCGACTTCGCCTGGGTTGGAAGAGGTTGCATAGTGTAATACACCCCCCTCCAGAGCCCGCTGGACAGCGCCCTCATCCACTGCCGGCTCGGTGTATACTGCCGGAATCTCGACGTTGATTTTGGGTATGATGATCTTCGGTTCGGGCCCTACGGCGGTAGTCGTGTCACTGATAATCGGTGTCGAGGTAACGGCTCGGCTCGGGGTGACGAACGGAGCCACGAAGCGCTCGTTGAAAAACCCGAACATCAGGATGACGAAGGTAAGCATGCCCATACCTAGGCCAAAGCCGAGTGATTTAAGATTGCGCCGGTGCTTGCGGCTGACTTTGTTGGTGATTTTGCCTAGCAGCTGTTGTTTGATATCGGCGGCCGTGAGGGGTTTGGTGGTCTGGACTGGTTGAACCGGAGTTGGGTGGGGATGCGCTACGTGGTGAGTGGTGTGGGCTTTGGTGGATGGATTCGGTTGGCCCAGCCTGGACAGCCGGTTATGATTGTCATAGAACTCTTTCCAGACCTGGTGTTTTTCCTGGTCAGGCAAACTCTGGTAATAATCGTGCCATGCCATTTGGATCTCTGCCAGCGATTTTCCCGAGGTACTTAAGCTGTGCATAAACTCCTGGTGCCTGGAGCGCGACTGAACCGTGTTTGATTCAGCGGCTTCTTCTTTGGCGTCAGGTTCTGTCGCATACAGTGTGCCGATCTTGTTTCTAATAAGCTCGACTGCCTGGTTAGCGTCGTCCTGTCTGGGTACGGCAGGAGGCAAACCAGAAGGCGTCTCCTTCGGTGGGATATTGAACAAAGGGTTTTGTGGTATTTGGTTGTCGGGACTCATATGAAATTCTTATGCTGGCAAGAACAGATGTAAGTATATATAATATCTCCGATCCACACCAGGAAATGCCGAAGTGGCGGAATTGGTATACGCGCACGACTCAAAATCGTGTTCCTTACGGATTGAGGGTTCGAGTCCCTCCTTCGGCACCAGATTAGTATCAATAATACACTGCTGTGGTGAGAGCCTCAAAAGGCTTGTCGGTGTTCTGTAGCCACCAAACTGCCACATGGGCTGCCGCATCTACACGCCAGATATCCTTGTCATTAGCCAGCTTACTACTGCTTACCTGGCCGTTCACGGCTACGAAGATATTTTCTAGATGTTTGGTTACTAAGTTGACCGGATAGAGCGTGGTAAATTCATGCAACCAATCAACCAGGTGGAGCAGATCCATGCTGAATGTTACGGCCGTAGGGTATTTGGCCGCTTTGGCTAATTTTTGCAGCTGGGATAGGCTGATCACCAGTGTGGTTTGTGGTCGAGCCAGCGCCTCTGCTGCGTTGCTGTCCAGATAATCTGCGGCGTCCTTAGTCAAGGTTATCTGACCGTGGTACTTTTGCATAAAACTTTCCAGAACAATGGCGGTTTCAGAATTACGGCCTAAATCTCCGGCCAGCAACACACCATCTGCCCAGTCGGCCTGTTCCAATATTTCAGCCAGGGCCTGCCTGCTAAAGCTGCCACTGGGCGTGCTGGGGGCGAAGCTAACTGTTTCCAGGGCGTGTTTGGCCACCGTCTTGACAGCATCTGGTAATAGCACTCGTGTCAAGCCCACCCCTGCCTTGATGGATTCAACATAGGCTTGTGCCGGTGCCGCGAATCCGTGGGCATTGCCGCCGATCACCAGCAACTTACCAGCATGCCGGCGATTTTCCGGCCGGCTCCAGAGCAAATCCGGAAACAACGGCTTATCGCTAGTCTGCTGTTGCCAAAATGTACGATCCATCGCCTGGCTCCAAGTTATAAATTACGTTTTTGCGTTCGATGACCACTTTCCAGCCTTTTGCTTGCGCGGTTTCAAACAGCTTTTTGGTCGGGTTCATGGCTATGGGGTTTGTGACGGCTTCCAACATGGTGATGTCAGTTTCGGAATCACCTATGGCGTAACTGCCTTTGTAGGTAGCACCATGTTTTTTGACCAACTGATCCAAGATGACGTGCTTGCCTTTGCCATGGACAGTTACGTTGCCGGTAAAGCCGCTTTTGCTCCGTTCGTACAGGCTGCCTACGCAGTCGTCAAAACCGTAGTAGTCGGCAATCATTTGGACAATTTCTATCTGCGACCCAGAAATAGCGAAGAGCAAATAGCCCTGTGATTTTAGTTGGCTGATAAGGCCACGGGTGTAGCGGTAAACCTGGTCTTTGTGTTCGTCAAAGACAGCTTGGGCGGCCGTGTGAAATTGTTCAAATGTCAGGCTGGTCAGCACGCTCTCGTATGCACGGACGAGTTGTTGCTCATAAGCACGGAAAGCTTCTTTGCCCTGGCGCTTTTTCCAAGCCATGCGGGCGTCCTTGACCCCATGATATTTGGCAGCATCGGCATAACCGAGCTTGATCATGGTATCGGCAATGGCATGATACAACTGCCACCGAATCAGCGTCCCATCAATATCAAAAACCGCGAAAGGCTTATTCATATACTTAACTCGATACTTACCGGGCAATGGTCAGACCCGATTACATCCGGATGTATGTCGGCTGCTTTAACTTTTGATCTCAGACTTTCAGAAGCCAGGAAATAATCAATCCGCCAGCCGACGTTTCGGGCGCGGGAGTTGGCGAAGTGACTCCACCATGTGTAGTAGCCATTGCCTTGCTTGAACATGCGGAAAGTATCAATAAATCCAGCGGACAACCAATTATCAAAACCACTACGCTCCTCGGCGGTGAACCCTTTTTTGCCAATGTTGGGTTTGGGATTTGCCAGGTCATCTTCGGTGTGCGCCACATTCATATCGCCGCAATATATTACTGGTTTTTTGGCCTGTAGCCCTGTGCAATATTCGGTAAGCGCCCCGTCCCATTGCTGGCGCAGAGGGATACGCGTTAGATCATCTTTGGCATTGGGCGTGTAAGCGGTTACTACGAAAAAGTCGTCAAACTCAGCGGCTATAACCCTACCCTCACCTACAGCATCACCGTAGTTGTCGGCCACCAGACCGCTACTTTTTATAAACTCATCAGGGATGTCATTGATGACAGCAATGGGCTTAATTTTGGTAAAAATTGCTGTGCCGCTGTAGCCCTTTTTGGCTTTGGATGAATTCCAATACTCTTCATAATCCGGCAGATCTATCACGGCCTGGCCTTGTTCCGCTTTGGTTTCTTGGAGGCATAAAATATCCGGCTGGTGTTTGTTCACAAACTCCTGGAAAGTTCCCTTTTTGATAACTGCCCGTATGCCGTTGACGTTCCACGAATAAATCTTCATTGCTTACAGTATACTGGACTTACGAGAGAGCTCCCCCATACTAACCAAAGCTGATTTGCCCTGGGAACGGGCGATTTTGCGAAAGTCCTGTATAAAATTTATTGAACTTCATACTTAACTTCGTTCGGAAAAAGCATCAGGAAAGGATAGCCGACATAATTTCTGGTGATTTTTCCGCAACCAACTTTTTTGAGAAAATCAACCATTTCATCGGTTATTTTTTCTGGACTTACTTTTTCGTTTTTGCCGATGTATTCAATCTCTACAAAATCCCCGAGACTTTCCACTGAATCAACGGCAATTTCAAAATCTTTGTAGGTCCAAATTTTTCTCAATTTATCAACTACAACAAGAGATTTGAAATTGAGGGCCTGGAGAATTTTTTTAATCGTCGCTATATCCTCAATCTTTGTCTCAAACTCATCGCAATAATGGCTTTTGCCATTTTTATCAAAATGCCAATTTTTATAATTGAAGGAATATTTTCCTTCTGCGTTTCGCAATCTCAGCCATTCTGCGACTGGTCGTGTAGCAATAAAATCTCGATGAGCCGGAGAAAAATATTCATCTACTTGACGTTTCTCCGATTGAAAATTACCGTTTTTCTCCAAAAACTCTATGAGCGGTTTAGAGTTTTCGACGTTAACTTGGATTTCAATTTCGATGTTGTTGTTAGCCATAAAAGTCTAAGAAATTCCGTTCAAGATATTCTGAGAATACATCGCCAACAAAGATTCATCAAGTATCATATGCTACAGAATACTATAGACAAAAAATATAAAACATGCTATAATAAATAATGTTTTCGTACATTTACATTTTATAGGAACTTTTGATCTAGGTCGCTGGTGCCAGACGAATTTATCGTCTAGCGACAGCGGCTTAGAATTCCCTAAGTTCCGCTCCCTCCCTGAGGGAATAGCAAAGAGGAGTGACACCCAATGCCTTTAATGTTCATTCTGGCGATTTTTGTCGCACTGTTTTCGATCGGTGCAGCCATCTGGATGAGTATTGAGAAGAAGAAGTACGAGAAGCACCTGGCGGAGACCCGTGAGGACACGTACACCCGCACCTACGGCGGATACGTGGACATGCGTGTCTCGGCAAGCGTGACCTTCCTTGTCGCGTTCGGCCTGCTCGTGATACTCGTTATCATGAATTGCCTGACGATTGTCGGTACACGCCGCATTGGTGTGGTCACCGAGTTCGGCCGACCGGTCGATTCCCTGAGCAATGGCATCCACTTCAAGCTGCCTTGGCAGCGGGTGTCAGAGCTCGATGGGGCGATCCAGACCGATTCCCACGCTGGTAACTCAAAAGACGACGAAGACCCTTGCACCGACATACGCATCGGCAACGAGTCAACGGCCTGTGTGGACAACACCATCCGTTGGCGGATCGTCGAGGCTGAGGGTGACCAGCTCTATCGGGATTACCGAGACATGGACAACATCCGTGAATCCTTGGTGACCCGCGAGCTGAACGCCGCTCTCAACCAGGTTCTGGGTGACTTCAACCCGCTCGATGCGGTGAGCGAAGACGGTGTGGCAGCAAATGCCAACCTCGACGATCTGGCCACCCAGGCCACCAAGCGTATGCGCGGGCGTGTGGAAGGCAAGATTGAGGTGCTTAGCATCACAATCCCGCTGATCCGATACGACCGCGGTACACAGGAGCGTCTCAACGCTTACCAGGCAGAAATCGCCAACACCCGCATCGCTGAGCAGCGAGGCAAGACGGCGACAGCCCAGGCACGAGCCAACGAAGCCCTGTCCGAGAGCGTCAGCAACGATCCCAATGTGCTCGTGTCAAGGTGTCTCGACACTCTGGCCGAGATGGTCGAAGCTGGCCAGACGGTCCCCGCAGGCTTCACCTGCTGGCCCGGTAGTCAGTCTGCCATCGTGGTACCCTCTGCGCGTCCTGCTGGTTAACCAGCCAGTAAGAAAATTCCACTGAACGAGTGGTAATAAGTCGGTCGTAAGACTGGCATCGTTCTGGTGAGGAGGCCAATCAATCTCCTGTAAGGGAAATGTTTTGGTTGATCACTTCGTGATCCTAAAACCTCTTTCCCTTACCAACGCAGTCCATGAATGTAAACTGGCCTTACCCAAAATCGCCCGTTTCCAGGGCAAATCAGCTCGAGTTGATAGTGGTTTGATTAAACTAAAAGGTGCCTTAGCTACATCGAGAGAAGGCAGACCGCTATCAGCCGAGATTAGTTGGTCTGGGGATGGGGGAGCTTTCTGGTAAGTCCAGTTAAGTCATGCTGAAGAGCCGTAAACGGCGAAACTGCAGAATCTTGTTACTCGTGTCTCAGAGCGTCTATGGGGTCTTTGCGGGCGGCGCGCAGGGCTGGCGTGACGCCAAAGATCACGCCTACCACGAACGCCACGCAGACGGCGATACCCATGATAGGAAAGGTAATCACCGGCGCCAGATCGGTGAAAATTCGTAGTAGAACATTTATAATCAGTGATAGCAGTACTCCGGTCAATCCGCCAAAGATGCTCAGAATGATGGCTTCGGTCAGGAATTGGTTCAGGATCTGGCGGTTGGTGGCGCCGACGGCTTTGCGGACGCCAATCTCCGCGGTGCGCTCGCTGACTGCCACCAGCATGATGTTCATGATGCCGATGCCGCCAACCAACAGCGAGATGGCGGCAATGCCACCGATCAATCCAGTCAGGAGATTTAGGACATTTCCGGCCAGCGCTAAGGTTTCTTCCGCCTGTAGCACGGAGAAGTCCTGCTGACCGGCATGGACGTTCAAGAGTGCCTTGTTGATATCCCTGGCAGCAACCGAACTGCGGACACCGGCTTTTGGTTTGGCCAGGATTTGCTGGATCTGGATACTGCCCCCCATCAATTCTCGGCCAGCTTCGTACGGGATGAATATAACACGGTTGTAGTCCTCACTCAGCAAAACTCCCGAGCCGGTGTCGAACTCCTCGAACACCCCACGGATTATAAATGTGCGATCACGAACCTGGAATGATTTTCCGATGGGGACGTTCTCGCCGAACAATTCCTCGGCAACTTTCTGGCCGATGATGGCAAAATCTTTGTTCTGATCAGTATCATGGAAGAAGCTGCCGTACTCGACCTTTTGATTCAGTAACTCTGGCAAACTGCCGGTAGAAGCGATGACCTGCCCTTTCAGTGTACGGTCGCCTGCCTCAACCAGGCCGGTAATGCGGGCAAAGGGAGCCACGACCTGTAATGATGGTACGTCGCTGACGGTTTTGTAATCCAACTCATTAAATATCGTTCCGTCACTGTTCAGGGCGTTAAAGCTGGTGATGGTTCCCTGTCTGTCGCGTTCAACTCGGCGGCCTGGTAGAACCGTGACCAAGTCCTCACCGCGCTGCCTGATCTGGGCCCGGATTTGTTGTTTGACACCCTCGCCCAAACTAACTGTGGTCACGACAGAAACAACACCGATAATAATCCCGAGTGACGTCAAGAAACTGCGCCATTTGGTGCTCTGGATGGCATGGAGTGCCATCTTTACATTGCCGCGCGTCCGAATCATAGGTCGCTCCCTCCGGTCGCTAGAACGGTGAACAGTGAACGGTGAACGGTGAACAATTTCGTCTTAAATGTTCCCGGTTCACGGTTCACGGTTCTCGGCTGTGGGGTGTAGTGAGGCATCATTTGGTCCTAGCCTTTTTAGGATGTGCTTTGTAATTCCTGGGTTTGGTTTTCCGGGGCTTACGAGCCCGCTTGGGCTTGAGTTTGTCAGGCAGGGCTTGCATCAACGCTGACACGCCGGCCAGGTCGTCTTCTGCCGTCGTCTTTGGGAAGAAATACAGTCGGCGAGCCATCTCAGGTATGTCACCAACCGCCGATTTCTCGTCGGCCAGAATCGCTCCGTCATGCATGAACACGACGCGTGAGGCGTAGCGGGTTAGCTCTGGGTTATGGGTGACGATGATGATGGTGTTGCCGTCTTTGTGCAAGTCGCCGAGCAGCTCCATGACCAGGCGTGAAGCGGCGCTGTCTAGGTTGCCGGTTGGTTCGTCGGCGATGATGATGTTCGGGTCGTTGATGAGCGCCCGGGCGATGGCTACACGTTGCAGTTGCCCGCCGCTGAGCTGGCGTGGCATGAAATATTCACGGTCAGAAAGTCCTACATGATCCAACATGGCTGCTGCCCGCTTGAGTCGCCGTACCTGGCTGACGCCCTTGTACATCAGGGGTAAGGCTACGTTCTCTAGCACCGTTAGACGAGGTAGCAGGTTGAATGACTGGAACACGAAACCGATGGTATCACGACGTAATTTGGCGCGTTTGGTCTGGCCATGTCGGGCGACTTGTCTGTTGTTCAACATGTAGCTGCCGTGGGTCGGTCGGTCCAGCAGCCCGATAATGTGCATTAGCGTGGATTTGCCTGAGCCACTGGGACCCATGACTGCCACGAATTCGCCCCGTTCAATCGTCAGGTTGACTTCATCGAGCGCCAAGGTAGTTGCGTCGCCGAAGCCGTAGATTTTGCTTACGTCTTTTATCTCTATGACCGACATGCTCCTCATAGTGTACTATAGCCCCCGCAAAACAAAACCTGTCCTTTTGGCCGTGCCCGAGCAGCTAAAAAGATTGTTTTCTCACTCACCGTATCTACAGATACGCTTCACTCCAAGAACAATCATTTTAGCTCACTCGGATCATCACCCAAAATTAACAGGTTTTGTTCTCCAGGGGGCTATTACTGATCAACAGATTGTTCAAGCTGTGAAGTGTAGTATTTTAGGGTTTACTAGACTCACCCAAAGCTCCCCCATCCCCAGACCAACTAATCTCGGCTGATAGCGGTC
>CAYGDJ010000009.1:0-8980 GCA_964348625.1 uncultured Candidatus Saccharibacteria bacterium
CATCAATGTGGGCAATAATCCCCAGATTACGTATATTCTTCATTTCAGTTTTCTTGTCTGCCATCACTTTCCGCCTATCTTCTTGATTTTTTCTAAATTATTACTGAATGAAGGGTTTTGTAGGCGAGCGCAGTTTGGATATAAATTCGAGCATCGCAAACGAGCCGTATCAAGAATACGGTGAGTGTGAAGCGCAGAGTTTAGATTCAAAATGTGCCGCATACAAAAGCCTTAGAATCTTGCAAAGTGAGCGAAGGCTCTGTTAGCATCGGCCATCTTTTGGGTGTCTTCTTTTTTCTTAACGGCTGTGCCAGTGTTGTTATAAGCATCTATCAGTTCCAACGCCAAGCGATCTTCCATACTCATGCCCTTGCGGCTTCGGGCGGCGGCTACGAACCACATCATAGTCAGGTGGTTTTGGCGCTGACCTTTGACCTCAAACGGAATCTGGTAGTTAGCCCCACCTACACGGCGGGAACGAGTTTCCATGTGCGGTTTGACGTTGCTAATGGCCTGGTCAAACACTTCCAGTGGGTTCTGAACCTTGACTTTGTCAGCGGCTTTTTGCATGCCATTGTAGACCAGACGTTCGGCCAACTGTTTTTTGCCGTTCAACATCACACGGTTAATCAGCTTCTGAACCATAACGCTGTTGTACAGACGATCTGGCTGTGTTTCACGAACTAAGGCTTTGGTAACTTTCCTAGGCAAGAGAAACCTCCGGTTTCTGTAGTACGGGGTTCGTATAACGTATAACGGATGGCTGCAATGAGCCTGTTCTAACCGTTATACGTTCTACGTTATACGTTCTACGCATGCTACTTGGTATCCTTTTTTGCTCCGTATTTGGAACGGCCGCGTTTGCGGTTAGCAACGCCCTGAAGGTCTAATGAACCACGGACGATGTGATAACGCACACCTGGAAGGTCTTTTACTCGACCGCCTCGAACCAGCACAACGGCGTGTTCCTGGAGATTGTGACCCTCACCACCAATGTATGCCCAGACTTCGTAGCCATTCTGTAAGCGCACACGGGCGACTTTTCGAAGGGCTGAGTTAGGTTTCTTTGGGGTTTTGGTCGTAACTTTGATACAGACACCACGCTTAAATGGTGCTGGTTTCTCGTAGTTGGTGGTCTTTAGATTGTTGACGACGCGTTGCAATGCTGGTGACTTGCTCTTGCTGGTCACCTTGACACGCGGTTTACGCACTAATTGATTGATGGTTGGCATACTTCTCCTCGTTTACTGCAGTACGACTTTGCCTAAGCCGCAGCTCGAACTTTATAGTCGGTTTATATTAACAGACAGAGAAGAAATGTTCAAGTCTCAATGTGCAATGTTCAATGAATGAACTAATCATTCAATGCATTAATGACATTGACCATTCATTGACAGTTGACACTTGAGCATTGAACATTCTGGTTTTAGGATGCTTTGACAACTTCCTTATCCTCGGGCAATTTGTCTGTGTCTGAGAAGCCGTCGTTGTCCTCGTCTGGCAGGTAGCCTGTACCGACAGGGATTCGGCGTCCAAGGATAACGTTTTCTTTCAGACCGTATAGTTTGTCTACTTTGCCACTAGTGGCCGCAGCGATCAGCACACGGGTAGTATCCTGGAACGACGCGGCACTTAGGAATGAGTCAGTCGACAAACTAGCTTTGGTGATGCCCAGCAATAACTGAGTAACCTTGGCTGGGTGTTTTCCTTCTTTGACCAGGTTTTCATTTGCTTCGACAACGGCCAGTTTGGATACAATGTCGCCGGTTACGAACTCAGTATCGCCAGCTTCCTCTATCTGTACCCGACTGAACATCTGACGCACGATGATTTCCAAATGCTTGTCGGCGATGTTCTGCCCCTGTGAGGCAAAGATTCGCAAAATCTCGTTCATGATGTAGCGTTGGGTAGCTTCCACACCCTTGAGCCGCATCAGTTCGTGAAGGTTTATCGAACCGTTTGTCAGGCGCTGGCCAGCTATGACAGCGTCGTCTTCTTTGACTGTTAGCTGTTTGTAACCAGGGATTTCGTAACGCATGACGCTTTTGCTGCCCGGAACGATCAAGATTTTCGTCTTGCTGATATCGGCCTTGCCGGCAATTGGAGCGACCAGTGGCTCACTGCCATCTTCTTCGGCAGCCAAAACTTCGCCAATCGACACCTCGGTACCGTTAGCAACAGCGGCCTTACGACCTTTCAGCGGCAATTCAACACGCTCAGAGTCACCAGCAGCGATCTGGACAACGTAGTGGTCGCCCTCTTCCCAGGTGCTGACTTTGCCACCAATCTCGGCTAGGAATGCCTGGCCTTTTGGTGTGCGAACTTCGAACAATTCCTCGACACGTGGCAGACCGGTGGTGATGTCTTCACCAGCCACACCACCGGAGTGGAAGGTACGAAGCGTCAGCTGTGTACCAGGTTCACCGATGGACTGAGCGGCTATAACACCGACTGGGTGAGCATTGGCTACTAATTCGCCGGTAGCTGGGTCGACACCGTATGACTTACGTGGCACACCCCTAACAGAAGTGCTGCTGAGCACACTCAAAACTTTGACACCGTCGATCGTTTCGTCAGCGCCTATAGTTTCAGCAACGTCATGAGTGATCAGATCACCTCGCTTGACGAGTTTTCCGACTTTTTGGGCAGCAAATCGACCCTCTAAACGTGTAGCATAGGCAACACCGATTTCTTCTGCATCAGAGCGGAACATGGCAAAGCCCGGGTCATCATCGTTCACATCAATGGTAAAGACGTCTTGTGACACATCGACTAAACGACGAGTCAAGTAGCCGGAGTCAGCTGTCTTTAGAGCCGTGTCGATCATACCTTTGCGGGCGCCACGGGTGGCAGTAAAGTACTCCAATGGGTTGAAACCACTCTTATAGTTGGACTTGATTGGCAGTTCGATGGTGCGGCCAGTCGCATCGGGGACCAGACCGAACATACCAACGGCGGTATTCACCTGGCCGATGTTACCACGAGCACCAGATACCACAGCGATGGACATAGAACTGTCTTCATCGGCAAATTGACCGGCCAAAGTTGTCTGTACTTTGTTGCCGACACTGCCCCAGTTTTCGATGGTTAGACGGTAACGCTCGTCGTCTGTGATGAAACCTTGGTCGTACTGAGTACTGATGTTAGCCGCAGCTTCCTCACCGTGGTCTATGATGGCCTGCAGGCCTTCGACTTCGCGGAAGTCATCCATACCCAGCGACAAACCGGATTTGGTTGCGTACAGGAATCCAAGGTCTTTCAGGTCGTCAGCGATTTCAGCCGTTTTTGCTTGACCAAACTGCTGATAGGCCAAGGCCATGACGGTAGATAATTTCTTCTTGGTCATTGGTTCGTCCTGATACGGAAACTCTTCTGGGAAGATTTCGTTGAATAGCACCCGGCCAAGAGTAGTCTCACGGGTCTCACCGCGGTACGGTACACGAACCCGACCCTGCAATGTCAGCGTGCCTTCATCGAGCGCCAGCAATCCTTCGTCAACACTAGACAGTGGACGAACTTTGTTGCTCTGGCCTGGCCGTTCGTAGGTGAGGTAGTAACAACCAAGCACGATGTCTTGTTCTATATGTAGAATCGGCGAACCGTCAGCCGGCTTCAGCAAGTTGTGGTTAGCGGCCATGATGGTGCGGGCTTCGGCTTGAGCTTCATCGCTCAGCGGCAAGTGTACAGCCATTTGGTCACCGTCAAAGTCGGCATTGAAGCCCTTACAGACCAATGGATGTAGCTGAATCGCCTTGCCCTCGATCAGAACTGGCTGGAAGGCTTGGATCGACAGGCGGTGCAGTGATGGAGCACGGTTCAGAAGGACATATTTGCCCTTAATTACCTCGTCCAGAGCATCCCAAACAGCCGTTTCGCTCATCTCGATCATACGAGTGGCTGACCGAATGTTGTGGGCGTGTTCGTTGGTAATCAGATAGCCGATGACAAATGGCTTGAACAGCTCAAGCGCCATCATTTTTGGCAGACCACACTGGTACATGCGGAGCTCTGGACCGGCCACGATGACCGAGCGACCGGAGTAATCGACGCGCTTACCGAGCAGGTTCTGGCGGAATCGGCCTTGCTTGCCCTTCAGCATATCACTCAAGCTCTTTAGGCGGCGGCGCTGGCCGGTAGCAGCAACAGCGCGGCCACTACGAGCGTTGTTGTTGTCGATTAGGGCATCGACCGCTTCCTGGAGCATACGTTGTTCGTTACGACGGATGACTTCTGGGGCGTTGAGTTCGATGAGCTTCTTCAGACGGTTGTTGCGGTTGATTACACGGCGATAGAGGTCGTTTAAGTCAGAGGTAGCAAACCGGCCACCAGTCAACTGAACCATAGGCCGCAAATCCGGAGGAATCACCGGTAGGACTGAGACACACATACTGCCGGGACGTATGCCGGCACGGTGCATGCTCTCCAGTAAACGCAGGCGTTTCATAATCTTCTTCTTGCGCTGACCTTTGGCTTCTTCGGCCTCTTTGGTCAAATCATCGATAAGCAAGCCGAGGTCAATCTCGTCCAACAGTTCTTTCAATGCCGAACCACCCATGCCAACAGTTGCCAGGTCTTGGATGTCATCTGGCATGGCACGGTATTCGGTTTCGGTGATCAGACGTTGTTTTTCGAGGCTCATCAATTGATCGCGTACTAGCTCATACTCAGTAGTCAGCTCTTCGATTTCCTTGGTCTGGGCCTCTGCCATGGCTTTGATGTCGGCTTTTTCGCCAGCAGCTTCTTTTTCGTAACGCACCTTGATGGCTTCTTTGGCGGCGTTGAATTCAGCTTCTTTGTCGGCTAACATTTTGTCACGCTTCACGGCATCGACAGATTTGATGATGTAACTGGCAAAATAGGCAATTCGCTCGAGGTTCTTGACGGTCATACCCAACAGCAAGCCAATCGCAGACGGCGTACCACGCAGAAACCAGATGTGGGCTACCGGACTTGCCAAGCTGATGTGGCCCATACGTTCACGGCGGACAATTGATTTGGTGACGACTTCACCGTTTTTGTCGACAGCGGCTTCACGGGATCGTACGCCTTTATATTTGGCGTCGTGGGGGTTTATGTCCTTGACCGGACCAAAAATCCGTTCGCAGAACAGACCATCACGCTCTGGCTTCTGGGTTCGGTAATTGATAGTTTCTGGCTTGGCAACTTCACCATGGCTCCAGTCCAAGATGTCCTCTGGACTGGCCACGGCCAGGCGCACCGCATCAAAGTCAGCGATATTTGTTCCGTTGTTATAGCGTCTCATTTGTTGTTCCTTTCAGCCACTTCTGTGATCAGTGATCGGTGAACAGTGAACGGGCTGGTTTCTAATGTTCCCTGTTCACGGTTCACGGTTCCCTGTTCACGGTTCCCGGCTATTTGGTGTTGAGTGTAGGGAGACATCATGCGGTCTCCTCCTTATCATCTGTTGCTACAAGTGCGGCAGCGTCATCTTCGGTTGGATCTCCGGTCTGAATGTCATCCTCTAGGCCCATTACGACAAATTCGTTCTCGACGACATCTTCAGATAGATCAACATCTGACACGCTTGGCGCTGGGACTTCAACCTCTGACAAGTGTTCGGCTTCGTCCTTGATGTTTTTGGCTAGGACGTCCTCAGCATCGACAACTTCATCAGAAGCCACCAGATCAACCTTCAGGCCAAGGCCTTGGAGCTCTTTGACAAGCACGTTGAATGACTCTGGAACCTTTGGTCCAAGGATTTCGGTGCCTTTGATGATAGATTCGTAAGCTTTGGAGCGACCGTACACGTCATCGGATTTGATAGTCAGCATTTCTTGCAAGGTGTTGGAAGCACCGTAGGCCTCCAATGCCCAAACTTCCATCTCGCCAAACCGCTGGCCACCGTTCTGGGCCTTTCCGCCGAGTGGCTGCTGGGTAACCATGGTGTATGGACCGGTTGAGCGGGCGTGGATTTTGTCAGCGATCATGTGGTTGAGCTTAATCATGTACATGCTACCGACAGTGGTATGTTCCTTGAACGCCTCACCGCTGCGTCCATCGTATAACTGCTGTTTGCCGTCGGCAGGATAGCCGGCTTCCTTTAGCAATTCTTGGATTTTGGCGGTTGGTACACCATCAAATGATGGGCTGGCTACTTTCATACCCAGGGCTCGAGCCGCCATGCCCAGGTGAGTTTCAAACAACTGGCCGACGTTCATACGACTCGGCACACCCAGTGGGTTTAGAACGATTTCTACAGGTGTACCATCCTCCATGAACGGCATGTCCTCGACAGGCAGGATGCGGGCGATGACGCCCTTGTTGCCGTGACGACCCCCGAGTTTGTCACCTACAGCGATCTTGCGCATCTGGGCCACGAACACTTGAATCTGCATGATTACACCGGCCTTGAGCTCGTGCCCATTGGCACGACTAAAGACTTTGACGCCGACGACTTTGCCGTGTTTGCCATTGCTCATTCGCTGGGAGGTATCACGGACTTCCTTGGCTTTTTCGCCAAAGATTGCCCTTAGCAGACGCTCTTCGGAACTGAGTTCTTGCTCGCCTTTGGGGGTAATTTTTCCTACTAGAATGTCGCCCGGGTGAACCTCGGCACCGATCCGGACTATGCCGTCATCGTCCAGATGCCGGAGAGCTTCTTCACTAACATTTGGAATGTCTCGGGTGACAATTTCTGGTCCAAGCTTGGTTTCACGAACTTCTACCATGAAATCAACTATATGAACTGACGTCAGAGTGTCATCTTCGACAAGCTTGCGGGAAATGATGATGGCATCTTCAAAGTTGTAGCCACCCCATGGCATGAATGCTACCATTAGGTCTTTGCCGAGGGCTAACTCGCCATCAGCGATTGACATACCCTCTAGGATCGGGTCTTTTGGTTTTAGCTTGTCCCCTGTGCTGACGACAACTTTCTGGTTAATGCTGGTACCCTCGTTACTGCGAACAAAGTGCTGTGGGCGGTAGGTGGTGATGTTCTTGCCGTAGGCGACTTTTACTTCCTCGGCAGTTGCCGACAACACTTCGCCAGCAGCCTCGGCCATGATCAGTTGACCGCTGTTCTGAGCAGCAGTTGTCTCCATGCCAGTACCTACGATTGGGGCACTTGGATGAACCAAAGGCACAGCTTGACGCTGTTGGTTGCTACCCATAAGGCTTCGGTACACGTAGTTCTTCTCGATAAATGGGATAAGTGCTGCCGATGAGCCGATGATTTGTTTGCGGCTGGCATCCATGTGGGTAACTTCGTTGGCATCAACTTCTGTCGATACCAGGTGACGTCGGCCGCTGACACGTTCATGGGTAAAATGTCCGTTACCATCGACTGCTTCACCAGCACTGGCGATGACAGCGGCTTCTTCTTCTGAGGCATCCATATAGATAACTTTGTCTGAGACGACGGCTTTGACCGGCCAGGTAACCTGGTTTTTGACGGCAGCCAACTTTTTGGCTTGTTCGGCGGTGATTTTGGCACCAGCTTTGACAATTACTTTGCCTTTTTCATTTTCCAGGTCGACTGCGGCGGTGTGGCCGGCGGCTTCCTTGGCTGTAACGGAGCTGGCTACTTTGCGGTATGGTGTTTCGATGAAACCATAGTCGTTGATACGAGCATAACTAGCCAGGTTCAGTACCAACCCAATGTTGGCGCCCTCTGGCGTCTCCACCGCGCAAATACGACCATAGTGAGTCGCGTGAGCATCACGAACTTCAAACCCAGCCCGTTCTCGAGACAGACCACCAGGTCCCATAGAACTGAGGCGGCGTTTGTGAGCGAGTTCTGACAGGGGGTTGATCTGGTCCATGAATTGTGACAGCTGGGAGCTGGCAAAGAATTCGCGAACGGCTGCCACCACCGGTCGGGCGTTTATCAGTTGTGCTGGCGTGACTGTTTCAATCTCGCTCATGGACATGCGATCCTTGGTATTGCGTTCCATGCGCAGTAAACCGATGCGGAATTGACGCTGGACTAGTTCGCCAACCAATTTGACTCGGCGGTTAGCCAACGAGTCGATGTCGTCAGCTGGTTCCTGGGTGTTGTTCAGGCGGATGATCTCGGCAATGATGGCGGTCAGATCCTCGAGCCGCATGGTGCGGTTCTCTAGGGTATTGGTGATCTTCAGGTCAAGACGTTTGTTAATTTTGTAACGACCGACACGGCTGAAGTCAAAACGTTTGAAATTGTAAAACATGTTTTCCAGCAGGCTTCTGGCGTTGTCGACTGTAGCCAAATCGCCAGGACGAAGCCGACGGTAAACCTCGATTAGCGCGTCATTCGCGCCGCGACTGGGGTCTTTATCTAACGTTGCGTCGATGTAGTTGAGCTTGCCTTGGTCGACGTGTTTGAAGGCCTCACGAACCTGGGCTTCATTCATTCCTAGAGCCCGCAACAGCGTTGTCACAGGAATCTTACGTTTGCGATCGATCTTTACATACATTGCACCGCTGGCCGCAGTCTCGAATTCCAGCCACGCACCACGACCTGGTATGACCTTGGCACCGTACAGATTCGCCGAACCATGCTGATCGGCTGTGAAGAATACACCGGCAGAGCGAATCAGTTGTGACACCACGACTCGCTCAGCACCGTTGATCACGAATGTGCCGCGTTCAGTCATCCATGGATAATCGCCCAGATAGATCTCTTGTTCTTTGACTTCACCAGTGACTTTGTTAGTCAGTTCAACCTTGGCCTTCAGTGGGGCATCGTACGATACGTTGTTTTCCCGGGCCTCGGCTTCGGTCAGTTTAGGAGCTTCGAACCGGTAATCTTTGAAGCGTAGTGATAATTTTGTACCGGTGTAATCATCGATCGGGCTGACTTCGGCTAGAAGTTCTCCCAAACCCTCTTCCACAAACCATTGGAAGGAGCGGTTTTGGTGGTCGACGAGGTTGGGCAGGTCTAGGACGTCATCAACCTTGCTGAAATACGTTCGTTTGGTTACTTTTTTGTTTGCACGAGGTGAGGTTGTGCTTTTGGCCATAAGCAATAAAGAGCTCC
>CAYGDJ010000009.1:9080-11078 GCA_964348625.1 uncultured Candidatus Saccharibacteria bacterium
CGAAGATTCACTGACGTTTGGGATTTTTGGCGCTCTTCGGAGTAACACGAGCACTGCCCATACGTAAACTACTTCTTATCGACCATTGTGATCAATTAAAATTCTTTTGTCAACACTTTTTGTTTCATGGATGCGCTCTGACGTTCATTCCTACAGTATTGCGATGATTTCGTCTTTGTCGTAACCGAGTTCTACCAACTTTTTGCATATATCCTCGGTTACGCCGTTGCTCAAGGTCTTGTGCCTTGGTAAGGATATCTCAATAGATGTATCGTCAGGATGAGTGGCTATGACATGCCTTCAGCCCTCACGAATTGAAAAGCCCTTTTTCTTCAGGAATCTGAGTATCTTTTTATGCCTACCTTCTCTATAAAAGATACCCATGGATGACCTGGTCCCGTACTAATCTTTTACTAGCACTAGCTCACGAGCTTGCATTATTGACTTGGAGGATGAATTGTAGCCCGCGGGCTTAAAAATATTCCCGTAGTATGGCCTGATGTTCATTGGCATATTTACGTACGTATACAACAAGTCGTTTACATTTTCTACCAACTCTTCCATATCTTTCGCCTCAGTAATCAAGAGTGATTTACCGATTTTTTCACTATCAACTTCGTCAATATTGGCAATTATATAACCACCGTCTCTTCTGAGCCTTACGTGAATATTGTGAGGAAGCACACTCTGATACGCAGCTACCGAGTCCGGATCAGCGCCAAAGATACGAAACTTCCATTTGTCTAATGCTTTTTTCATGCTTATATTTAATCAGTTTTCACCGATTCCAGCAAGCTCTCACTCAAGAGCTTTTCTATTCTTCATTCCCCAAAACATACTTTTGTTTTGGTGCCTCGGGGAAATTAACCTCGTCCCATAGTGATATTTCTGTAGGCTTAAAGACCCAGTAGCTACGATCATCTGGAGTATGTCCTTCTGTCCCGTGAATAATAAATGCGTTTTTCATGATTCGTATGCCTCAGGATATTTTTTCAGGAAAATATAGCCATTTTGAACATTCTCTGGCCACTCAGGCCAATGACGCATGTTTACACCTAAGGATTCGTCCTCCTTGAACCCCCATTGTTCGTACATAGCAATTGTTTTAGCGTTCGTCTCAGCAACTTCTACTCTAACCGGTAGTGGCTTTTCACAGAACTCCATAGCTTTTTCCCAAAGCACTCTGCCCACTCCTTGGCCATGTTGACCCAAGTCAACATAGAAACAACGTGGTTCATAATGATCTGCAAATTCTGTAACGCTTATTGTACCTACAATTTGATTACCCAGCCTAGCTATGTAGGCTCGCTGTTGATCGTTATTCTCTAAAATTTGTCGGAAGTAGTCCAGAGTATTCTCTGTCTCGAAAACCTCTGGCGAAAATTGCTGTGCAGTTAAACCATATTTATCATTGGGATACACGGCCGCGTATATTGGCTGGCAAAATCGCGCGACTGCTAAAGCATCGTCAGGGCTTGCTGGGCCAATTTCAACATTTAGTGAAATACTTTCATGATTTTTTACAGTATCTATATCGCTCATATATGAAATTATAGCTCAATCTGGAGATAATTCTGTATGCTATTCATCCCAGGGGTTGAACCGTGAGATTTGCGGCATTGTGGCGCGAGCTTGTTCTAGTACAAAGGCGGCTCCGGGTAACTGTCCAATTCTGTCAAGAGCGAGGCTTACAGGAACTACCCATCGCTCTTGCTGCGCTGGGCGTGCATTAGCGCCAAAACCATTCACATCGTCCGGCCTACCGCCATCCCATCTATAACCCCAATCTGTTAGATGACGCCTTAGTACGGATTCTTCTTTCCACGGATACCACGTACCAAACAAGTTGGGGTCATAGCCTTCTAAGCTCAGTGAGCCCAGAATTGGTGACAAGCCAGTCCTTTCTGGATCATGAACGTACTCGCTAGCCCATACGTAATAGTTGCCTCTGTTCAGTTTAAAGGAGCGCTCAAAATTACCAACAGGTGTTCTTAGTAC
>CAYGDJ010000010.1:0-10845 GCA_964348625.1 uncultured Candidatus Saccharibacteria bacterium
GGCTCTGGCCTATGGTCTGGACAAAGCAGAGAAAAAAGATGAGAAAATCGCCGTCTACGATCTCGGTGGCGGTACGTTCGACGTATCCATCTTGGAGCTGGGCGACGGCGTGTTCGAAGTCAAATCTACCAATGGCGACACTCATCTGGGTGGTGCCGACTTCGACCGTGTGTTGGTCAACTACTTTGCCCAAGAGTTCAAGAAAGAACACGGTCTGGATATCTCTGACGACAAAGCCGCTATGCAGCGTTTGCGTGATGAAGCAGAAAAGGCCAAGATCGAACTGTCTACTACTAACGAAATCAACATCAACCTGCCATTCCTGACGGCTGATGCCGAAGGCCCAAAGCATTTTGAACACAAACTGACCCGCGCCAAACTAGAGAGTTTGGTTGGTGACCTGGTTGCCAAGACTGCCGACCCTTGCGAGAAAGCTCTGAAAGACGCCGGTATTAAAGCCAGCGAAATCGATGCGGTCGTGCTGGTGGGTGGTATGACCCGCATGCCAGCCGTGCAGGCCAAGGTGAAGGAAATCTTTGGTAAGGATCCCATGAAAGGCGTGAACCCCGACGAAGTCGTGGCCATCGGTGCAGCCATCCAGGGTGGTGTGCTGCAGGGCGATGTCAAAGACGTGCTGCTGCTAGACGTCACGCCGCTATCACTTGGTATCGAAACCCTCGGCGGTGTAGCTACCAAGCTGATCGAACGTAACACCACCATTCCAACCAGTAAGTCAGAGACTTTTTCAACGGCTGCCGACAATCAGCCGCAAGTAGAAATCCATGTGGTTCAGGGTGAGCGTGAAATGGTCGCAGACAACAAATCACTCGGGCGCTTTGTGCTGGATGGCATTCCATCCGCACCGCGCGGCGTACCGCAGATCGAAGTCGCATTCAACATCGACGCTAACGGTATCTTGAACGTAACCGCCAAGGACAAAGGTTCTGGCAAAGAGCAATCTATCACCATTCAAAACAGCGGCAATCTGGACAAGAACGAAGTAGAAAAAATGGCTAAAGAAGCCGAAGCCCATGCCGAGGAAGATAAAGCCAAGCGTGAGTCGATCGACGCTCGAAACCAGCTAGACAACGCCATCTACCAAGCAGAAAAAATGAAGTTAGACAACAAGGACAAAATTGCCGAGGAAGATGTAAAAATTTTGGATGAATCAGTCGAAGCAGCCAAAAAAGTAGTCGCAGATGACAAAGCTGACAAGGACGCGCTAGAAGCCGCTGCCAAAGAGCTGAACGACAAACTCATGCCAATCGGCGCCAAGATGTACGAGCAGGCTGTGCCCGCGGAAGATGGAAGTTCGAAGGTAGAAGATAGCGAAGACAAGAAAGATTCCAGCAAAGACGAGCCAGTTGAAGGCGAAGTCGTCGACGACAAGGGAGAGAAATAGTGAGGAGAAATTTCCGGGTCATAGAAGGTGGAAATCCCGAACCAGACGCCCTTCTAGATGTTGTTAGAACCGAGCAAGAGTTTGATGCAGGTGTTCGTCAAGTTGATATAGATCGCATTCAAAGGTTGATAGAACTACCTCATTATGGCGAAATTCTAAAGGGCATAGTACACCGCATAGTAGGTGTAGCAAGACGAGCGCCCGAACATCAAGCTCAAGTTAATCAAGATGTCCGTGACGTTATTGCTTCTATTGCCGACCCAGAGGTTACAATCGTCGATCAACGGTTAATAACTAAGCGCAACCACGTACTTGGGCTCTTTGATGAGCTAGCAGACTTTTGGGAAAGCAAAGCAGCCTCGCTACAAGGCAAAGCCGTTGACTATCCCAAAAATAATTCAGAGAATTCTTACGGAGCAAGCAAGAAAGAATAACTGTGGCCAAGCGTGATTATTATGAGGGTTTAGGGGTTGGGAGGTCGGCCAGCGTAAAAAGACGCGGATTGACAAAATCCGGTATTTTTGCTAGTATATCCGCACAGCACCCCGTCTTCGTAGCAGTACGATTGCGGGGAGTTTTTTTATGGGGCATGCACTATGAATAAACCAACGAAAAAGGCCATTGTATATATTGACGGCGAGAATTTCATTCATCGAGCAATTGATCTGCTGGGCTCCAAACGAAAAATGAAACGTGATGCAATCCTGGCCTTAAATTTGGCATTGTTTGTTCAAAAACTCGCCAATTACGAGGGACAAGTAGAGATCAGGTACTATACAACCAAAGTGCGTTTGTTTGGTACGACTGGGTCAGTGCGTATGCGACTATCTGAAATTGTCGCATTTAATTCCAAGTGGATTCCTAGGCTATACACTCAAAAAGTTCAAGTTATTAGAGCTGGAATTTTACGTGCTCGCGTATCCGATCCCTGCCCGAAATGCGGACACACCGTAGACTACTTTGTTGAAAAAGGAGTCGATGTAAGACTAGCTGTTGACATGGTGCTCGATTCTCACGATAAGCAGGTGGAAAAAATGTATGTACTTAGCTCCGATCTCGATCTGCTACCAGCGATACAAGCTGTCAAGCAGCGCAAGAAGAAAATGGTTTATATAGCTTCGGCGGAAGCGGTCAACGGTGCTTTGGTTGCAACTATGGCGGAAACACTTACGTTTACCAAAGAAGACATCGAGGCTGCAATATAATGGCAAAACGGGATTACTACGAAGTTTTGGGGGTTGGCAAAAGTGCCAGTGCCGACGAGATTAAGAAAGCCTTCCGCAAGGCGGCCATCCAACACCATCCGGACAAAGAGAGCGGTGATGAGACCAAGTTCAAAGAAATCAATGAAGCCTACGAAGTCCTGAAGGATGACAAGAAGCGCCAGCGCTACGACCAGTTCGGCCATGCCGGCGTGGGATCATCAGCCGCCAGCGACGGGAATCCTTTCGCTGGTTTTGGCGGTCAGGGCCAGAACATCAACTTTGACTTTGGAGACCTGGGTCTTGGCGATATTTTTAGTAGTTTCTTTGGTGGCGGTCAACGGACAGGGCAGCGTCAGGCTCGTGGTCGTGACGTAGAAACAGCAGTAGAAATTAGCTTTGAGCAAGCAATTTTTGGCACCGAAGTCGACCTGAACCTCAGCCTGGAAGATACTTGCGAACACTGCAAAGGTAGCACCGTAGAACCCGGCCATGAGCTTATAACCTGTGATGAATGTAAAGGTTCCGGCCAGGTTGTGAACGTCATGCGCACCGTATTCGGCAATATCCAGCAAGCCACAGTTTGCCCCAAATGTCATGGCAAAGGCAAAATCCCAGAAAAAGTCTGCAGCGTCTGTCACGGCAAAGGCACTCAGCGAAAATCTCAGGAAATCAGCCTCAAAATCCCCGCCGGTATCGACGATGGTGCCACTATCCGTCTGCGTGAACACGGCGAGGCAGTCGCAAATGGGCCAAAGGGCGATCTCTATGTCAACGTACGGGTCAAACCACACAAGAAATTTACCCGCGAAGGCGATTTGATCCTGTCAGAAGAAACAATCGGCATGGTTGAGGCTGCCCTCGGTACCGAAATCGACGTAGAAACTGTCGACGGACCTATCAAAATGAAAATTCCCGCCGGCACCCAGAGCGGCACCGACTTCAAACTGTCCAATCATGGCGTCCCGCACCTAAAACGTGATACTCGTGGCCCCCACATTGTCACCATAAACGTAGAAACTCCAGTCAAATTAACTAAACGCCAGCAAGAACTCCTCGAAGAATTTAGGAATTCATCCCACAAGAAAGGTCTTTTCAACTAAGGCCAACTAAGCACTTTCGCTCCTATCATACAATATCCAAAATATGATAAAATAACCTGATGATAGAGGGCCACCACGAGGAGCTTCGACACAGAGTACCTGTGGCCATTACAGAGAAAGTCCATAGTAGGGGGGACAACATTGTAGGTGCAATGGCTTTGGGGACCATCTTGAGTTTGCGCGAGCAACTGGAAAGTGCTCACATTGATATCGTTACCCAGCTACCAACCCGCCATTCATTTAACGAGCGGTTCAACAGACATTTCTGGCGAGAGCATAAAAGGCCCCACGAGCATGCACGTATAGGCCACTTGGTTTTAATGATCGGTGACCTCGATAAATTGAAGGATGTAAACGATAACTATGGGCATCTCATGGGCGATAGGTATCTGTATGTGGCGGCACAGGCATTCCAGTCAGCACTGAAACCGCAAGATTCAGTCTATCGAATTGGCGGCGACGAGTTTGCGGCGATTATGCCCAACTTTCAATTTGTGACTGACGACTCTGCAGCAGAGCTAAATATTACCAAGGAACGGGTACGCTTGAGCGTGCATGACGCCCTGGCTAGAGAAGAGTTGCCGCAGGGACTGCGAACGGGAATTAGTCTGGGAATAGATATGTATCGGCCAACTGATTTACAACCGGTGGACATGGTTAGCAGAGTGGACGGGAAAATGTACATAGATAAAAATGCCGACAATATTTTTGTATGACATGACAAAAAAGCCGGTTTGGTAAATAATGAGCAGTAGTATGAAACACATCGGTTCTGACCAACAGGGGTTCATACCCATGATGCTGATGATTTTAACCGTTGTAATCGGGTTGATTATTTTTGTCTTCCTCCGTGTCCAAAACGCCCAATAAGTAGACAAATAGATTAATTAATGCTATAATATATTACATGGATAGCATTCTTGCTCTCTATCCCTTCCGTCCAGGCCATCATCTTGCTGAGCAGCTGGAACCTCTTCTACATGAGCCGGAATATGAGATATCACACAAACAAAAGGCTGAAATTATTGAATTCGAACATACGCTGCTGAATGCCGAAGTTCCTGATAAAGATTTTGTCCATGCCAGAGAGTACCTTGAGCAAGCGCATCTTACTTTAGGAGATGCTCTACCCGGCATAGAAAAGGCCTGGGAAATAAAAGTTAATGAAGTTACGTTTGGCCTAAAGTATTTTTTGACATCGGAGGGACAGGAGAAGTTCCAGCAGGTTTTTGGTCGGGCTTTAGAAGCTAAAAATACCTTTGAAGCTGCTACTGGGATTCTAAAACAAGACTATATCGGTAGTTTGCCTAGTAAGGCGGTGAGTGATTTGGCAGGTGATAGTATTGAATACGAGGAGAAACAAATTGTTGATGCATTCGAGGCTGACAATTTTGAATCGATAGATAACCTACTCCCGTTAGAAACCCTCTCTGTTACTAAGAATCCTAGAATGTTAGCAGATAAGGCAAATGGCTTGCGAATGCTAAAAGGTTACTACAAGGCAGTTCAGAAAGATTTAGAATCATTAACCCCTGATCGAGCCGACAATGCTGTTGTCGCCGGGAAACAGCTGTTTATACGTTTGCACAGGGAACGTTTAAATCAGCTGATAGCTGGGTTATATCCTCATGCGTACGAATTGTTATACCAGTATCATATGTATCCTCGTCCTGATTCAGAAGAGTCTCTTCGTGTACTTGAGACGTGTTTGCCAGGTTTTTCCATGAAGAGAATAGCGACGATAGACCAATCCTCGGGTCTTGCTAGAGATGAAAAAGTAGCTCGCAATCTGCAGCGAATTGATTGGTATCAAAATGGAATAGCTGTGGAACGTGATGAAACAGGCAAGCTTATAGGTGTTGGATCGATCAGTTCTGAGGCAAAAGCATTGCTGACGGCTGGTATTGAAACTGAGCCAGAAGTACAAAGAGAAAAGTTTGATGAATACGATCCGGCCGTATTTAAAAATACATTGGTAGATAGCGAGACACGTCTGCGTTGGGCCAGGAAAATACTTGAAGCAAGGGATGTGTTAAGTACAGATGAAACATATGATACCGATAGGTCTAGTCCTGCCGCAGACGGAAAATGGCAAGCAGTTATGCGCAAAGAGTTTAAGCAACATTCTATAAATGACCGCCAAAGAGTTTCGAAACTCCCACAGAATTTAAAAGACGCATCGCTTCAATATGTATTACCAGTTATGGAACACGAAAATCTTGGCCATGTAGCTCAGCGTATTAATCAGCAGAAACTTGAGTTCGGGCTTTCTAAACGTGTTGGGGTAGATGACACAGTTTATCATGCCGAAGCAGGCGCTTTATCAAGAGAACACGCAGTCCGTGAAGCGCTGACGGGTGAAAAAACAGCAAATATTTCGGGTACGAGCTATTTAGCTGCTGCCAGGGAACGATTAGCAGGCAAGGACTATCGTGACTCTATGAAAGCATATTATGAAGATTACCGAAGGCGCAACCCAGAGTTATTACCACGGAAAGCTGCCGAAATCGCAACTAATCGTGCACGGCGTATATACGGGAGTGGTGGGCGATTTGTAGGTGATACATCATATCTCACGAATTCAAAGCCGTTTTCTTACCTAGAGGGTGAGTTTATTGTGCGCCAATTGCCAGAAAATCTACGGCACTTACTGATGGTTGGCGGCATTAATTTAGGTAAACTAGCGCTCTTGCATAGTCATGGCTTGGTAGATATCAATGCGTTTTACGAATCCCAGGACTCTGTTCTAGATATTCTTGAGGACGATATTCGTCAAGAGTTAGCTAAGTAGTCTTCTGTACAGTTCATCATACTGCTTAACCATGCGTTTTAAATCAAATTGCTCGGCAAATGTACGGCAGTATTTTCTGTCTATTGAATGTAATTTTTGAAGAGCTTCCTTGTAATCATTTTCTGACTCGACTACAAATCCACTTTTGCCATTATCTACTAGTTCGCTTGAAGCACCGATATTACTAATAATCACTGGGGTGCCACATGCCTGGGCTTCGATAGTTACTTGGCCAAATGCCTCAGGTTTACTAGAAGGGAATATCAATGCCCTGGCATTGGCCATGAGTTTAGCTACCTCTTCTTGGCGCTTGGGCCCCAAGTAGCATATCTGCCTGCCGTCAATAAATTTTGCTAGCTGCTCCCAGTAGGCGCGATCCGGGTCGGACACTTTCCCCACAATATCTAGGGATTCTTGTGCGGCAAGTGTGATCTGAATAGCTTCCAGGACGCCCTTATTGGGCGTAATCCTGCCGACAAACAACAGCCGGTTTGATGGAGTTTGGTTTTCTTGGGGTTGAAATAGATTTAAATCTATACCATGGTGAATTGCTTTTGCTGAAGGTATACTCAACCGCTCGTTTTCCGCTTGCATATAGAATGTTGGTGGTACGGCGATGACATTATGTGTAGTATTATCCCGCACTGCTTGGGCTACAGTTTTATCTGGGAACCAGTGCTGGGTAAAAACGATTGGTCTGTCAGTTAAATCGGCCAGTTGATAGTGAAGATAATCGAAATGGCTATGGTATATGTCGTACGTGTTATCCTCGAAGGCAGTCCTCAAGAGCGCTTTGTTATTCAGAAGTTTATCGTTTAGATCAGGAGTGCTTTTCCAGATAGTGGGGCTTTCGGGATCTTCAGATCCGGGTGCCGCAAAAATAGTAACTGTATGTCCCTCGGCAATTTGAAGGCGGGCTAGGCTTAAAGCCCACTGGTATCTGCCATTATGCTTAGAGAGGGGGAAATGTGCCGAGTACGGTAGCAGGTGAGCAATATTCATTCAGTTAACCCGGACTTTCAGTTGATTCACTCTGTCGCAAAGTTCTTTAAATTCTACTTCATCAGGAGAGCTGACAATTATCACTGCGGCTGCCTTATATCCTCTCTTGGCTGGTCCGACCTTGTCGCCCAGGCCGGCTTTCACCGAGAAATACCTAAAAGCTGCAGTATCGACCTTGCCTTCAATTGATTGGAAAAGTCCTTCCTGGCGGGGAAACAATTCAAAAACAGCCGAAAAAGCTGCAGGTTCTCCGTCGAGTATCGGTGTTTGGCCAAGTGCGAGCTTTAGCTCTTGCTCAATAAGGTCTATATTGTAGCTCATTTCGTACATGCGGGGTCGATAGCCACCAATTCTAGCGCCGATCTCGATGAGTTTCACTTGGTGGTCGTTATAAATTAACTCAATGTGAGCAGGACTAGAAGTCATCTGGAGTGCTGCAATTCCTTGGCGCGATACGTCAAAAAGACGAGCTGTCAATTGATCATCAAAATTAGCGGGAAGTATGCGACCATAGATAAAATTATCATCCACTCCCAAATCTTGTGCATTTATTAGCGAAACGATCCCCTCACAGAAGTGCGGAATACCCTTCTGGTCAACAAAGGCGGCAACAGAACAGGTTTTCCCGATTATATATTCTTCGACAATGAGTTGTGGTTTCCGGTTGTAAATCCTATGTTTGTTGTATAAGCCTTCCAGCTGTTGTTTGGCGAACTCAAAATTACTAAAAAGCTCAGTTTCGTTGTTACAGCGTAGTACCAGCAGGCTTTTCACAAGATTTGTCGGCTTTAATATTAGAGGGTATCTGAGTTTTTGGGATAACGCCCTAACTTCTGACAAGTCATTTGCCAGCCCAAAATTTGGTGAAATAGAAGTATTTGCCTTCATGAATGCTTGGCGCATCAAATATTTGTCTGTAGAAATTTCTGCCGATTCCATTGTGATGGAAGGTAGGCCCAGATAATCGCCCAGCAAAGCCTTGGCAATGATGTAGTTCTCATACGTACAGACCAACCCTTTTATAGAAGATGAATGTGCGGGAAGGCTATCTATTACAGATTGATTTGAGCTAAAGTCGACCTCAATGATGTCATCATAATTTTCGGGCTTGTTGAGAGGAACGTTTTTGTCGTGCAGTATCCCAACACCAAAACCTAGCTTTTTAATTAATTCATGTGCCCTAAAGTGAGGGTACGGTTTTCCTACGAAATATATGCATGGTTTAGTCACGTATCATAGGAGTATTACCCCTCAAATCAGCACTGTCAAGAGACCGTGAACGAGACCGCAACACAGGTGTATTGTAAAACTGGTACAGTTATGCTATAATAATGTACTGGAAAAGCATAATTAGTATGAACTTAACTATTATCGGCCGCGCTGAACGTGTTACTTTCCCTGGTCTTACTCTCGGGTCTGTTCCTGCACGTATCGACACCGGTGCTAAAACGTCTTCCATTTGGGCCACACAGGTCAAAGAAGAAAACGGTACATTGAGTTTTGTCATGTTTGGTAAATCCAACCCGTTCTACAATGGTCAAAAGATTGTCGTAAAACGTTATGAAACGCGAGTGGTTTCAAGCTCAAATGGTGTAGCCGAAGAGCGTTATGTGGTGAAGTTGCTGGTGAAAATTAAGTCTCGCCAGATCCGAGCCTCGTTTTCGCTTGCCAATCGTTCGTCTCAGGTGTACCCAATATTGATTGGTAGAAACGTATTACGTGGTAAATTTATTGTGGACGTAAAAGAGGGCAAGCCTCACACGGACCGAGAACGAAAACGATCTGCAGAGTTAAGTGCTCTGAGAAGGAAGATATAGGCTATGAATATCATAATTTTATCTAAAGGTTCGGCCAACTATTCGACACGTCGGCTGAAAGAAGTCGCAAGTGCGCGGGGGCACGATGTCCGCATAGTTAACTATGCCAAATGCTACATGACGATCGAAAAGGGTAATCCGGTGATTTATTACAAAGGCGAACCTTTGCACGATGTCGATGCTGTGATTCCTCGCATTGCCCAATCCTTGACCAAATACGGTACCTCGGTGGTTCGGCAGTTTGAAATGCGCGGGGTATTTACCACTGCCAGCTCAATCGCCATTAACCGTTCGCGCGACAAATTACGGTCATATCAATTGTTAGCAAAATATGGTGTTGGCGTACCAAAGACAGTGTTTGCTCGTGAAACTTCCGAATTTGACGAAGTCATAGAACTTGCCGGCGGGGCGCCGGTGATCATCAAGGTTGCTCGTGGCACACATGGTAATGGCGTGGTTTTGGCAGAAACTCGCAAGGCAGCCAAAGCAGTGATGCAGGCCTTCTTTGTGGAGGGCGTGAGCTTTCTGGTGCAGGAATATATCGAGGAATCCGCTGGTACTGACATTCGTGCTCTAGTAGTTGGTGGTCGTGTGGTTGCCAGTGTCAAACGACAGAGTTTGGATGATGATTTCCGTTCTAATACTCACCAGGGCGGAGTTGGCAAGGCTGTGAAGTTGACCGATGAGGAAGAAAAAACCGCCCTCCGGGCAGCCAAGGCCATGGGCTTGTCAATATGTGGTGTAGATATGATGCGCAGTAATCGAGGCCCGCTGGTGCTTGAAGTAAATTCATCAGCCAGTATCAAGACACCGGAACTGATTACAAAGCGCGACATCGCTACCAAAATAATTGAATACCTCGAACAAAATGCCAAAGGCAAACACAAAAAAGACCGTGTCGGTGCCTAGCAAACGCCTTTTGATTGTCGTCACGATAATCGGATTGATTCTAGTTTGGGTGGGAATATCACAGAAAACGAAGTGCCCCTTCATGCTGGATAATCAGTGTGTGGTGTTGGAATCGGTTGCCACGCCGGAGTTGCGGGCGCAGGGCCTCTCCGGCCGCGAGCATTTGGCTGATCATGCCGGCATGTTGTTTGTGTTTGATGCGGCAGGACGGCAATGTATGTGGATGCGCGACATGAAATTTAGCTTGGATATTATTTGGCTAACTGAGGACAAACGGATCACTAAAATCGAGCAAAACATCTCACCAGAGACATACCCACAGTCGTTTTGCGGTGATGACGCAAAATACGTCATAGAAATTAACACGAAGACTGCTGAATCTGCCGGACTCCAAATTGGCCAAAAACTAAACTTCTAGCATTATTGCTTATGCTAGACTATGGACATGACTGGCAATATCATCCTCGGTGTGGCGCTTGGTTCGCCGCTGCTGATAGGCCTATTGTTTCGGATCAACACGTCGTTTTTGTTCCTGAGCTTGCTGGCCGGTGAACTGCTGGCTCGGTATTTTGGCGATGATGCAGACCTGGCGCTGCGGGCAACCTTCAATAACGACCGC